>NZ_JBEOPI010000048.1:0-28187 GCF_040309905.1 Shewanella sp. CAL98-MNA-CIBAN-0140 | reverse complement strand
TATTTGTTTTTGGCGAAGTGAATTATACGAGATTACCTTCTTCGCACAAAATTCAAACAAAGATCAACAGCCCCTAGGTGGAAAGAGCAAAGATACTACTTTTATTTGTGAGTTCAAAGATGGTCGGAAATTCTTAGGTACTGCATCCTTTAAAGTATTTAATGAGCTTAAAAAAAATATTATGGCTTCATCATTCTAGTGTTACATAGTGGGCAATATGACAAGTAATACTCGAAAGCAAGATGTGATTTTGCCGTTCTACGTTAGATTTACAACACGAGTTTTAAGTAATATTTTGAAACTTTCAATATTGCTTATGTTAAGTGTACTTCTAGTCGTTGCAGCTATCATTCTTGATTCTAAGGCCTTTGGTTTCCAATACCTTAAAAAAGCAGGTGTCGTTATTGGATTATTTGGTGTGCTACTTTCACTAAAACATCGATTGTTGAAAGCTTTTTCAAGTTATGTCACTTATGACTCAGATATAAACGGTGATGGCTTGTTTTTTTGTAACGATATCATTAGTCAATGTGAAGCTCAAAAAGTAAAGAGTAAAGCAATTGAGGAGGCGTGCGGTGTTTGGATGATGCTAATTGGCACCATCTTAAGTGTTTTCTCTTTTTGGCAAGCGTTGCTTTTGCTTATTTATCCTTATCTGTTAGGTCTTGTCGACAAGTCAGAGGTGGTGTTCTTTGACATACTTCAAGCAATTAGTAGCTCACTTAATTAGTGAATTCACTGGCTCGGTTTGTCACAGCGGCTGGTTTTGGGATAGGCAGTGGATTACTGTCCATACAGCGTTATGTATTTAGAGAAAATCAATGAGAAAACAGCAATTGCCTAGGTTTCAGAAGAAAATTGATTCAGCGACCATTGGCTACTTAAATCTTTTGGAACCCAAAGAACTTCTGTCTGTATCGATAAATCTGAGCAACTCCCTAAGTTCCTTATCTTCTCCTATCCGGAGAAGTATTCTTACGTTGCAACATACTTTGTATGCATCTTTAATGGTTGATGTTCATTCTTGGCTATTTGATCCGTCGAAAGGGTCATCGAATTTAAGCCTTTATAACCTGCTTGAGCAGTTGACTGATAAAGATACTAAATTCAACACAAAGTATCTTAAAAGCTACTATATTGCTGAGCCAAATGTAGTAAAACTCAACGAGTCAGCATCCCGTTGTCAAAGTGAATTTGTTAGCAAGCGTGTAGCTAAATTTGATCAGGACTTTCTTGAATGCATCGGTAATATTGAGGAACTACTGAATTCAGGGCAAGCAACAAGGATTAAGTTGCTCCGAAACAAGTTACTTGCACATAAAGACGGTGTATATGACGTAAAAGCTAATGGTCACGAAATTGGAGATGTATTTTACTTGTTAGGGCAGATGAAAGTTATATTACTTACCCTTAACAGACTATTTCAACGAGTTAGCTACCCCATTGAAGAATCCGAGCAACAAGCCAAGAGTAATGCTGATTTTTTTTGGAAGCATGTAGCACGTACAAAGATTTAAGGATACTTTTCCTAATCCTGAGATCAACTTTTAGACCCTTTGCACTAACTGATTTATGTCCATAAATGATTTAGATGCCTTGATTGAAAATGCCTAAATTCACCTCTGAACTTGAGGCCGTTGAAGAAAATGACGTGAGCTGGCCATGGATGGCCCGCTAGCTTTCGCGGTACAGGATGTACCATCGGAAGCGTTAGCATTTTCACTCTTTATTATAAGATGGGCCGAAGACGGTTACAGATGAAGTCAAAAACTGGATAAATCCCCGTGGCGACCTTTTCGCATCTGTTGTTTAAGTCAATTGGGAAAATATTGCGGGGCGGCTAGGCCAATTCTTTTAAAAAGAGTAAAGAGGGAGCTGCCGTTGGTTTCCTCTTGGTCTGGTGTGGGCGAAGCGCCACGACGTTGGTGGCCTCAGGCCATATCTTAAACCCACTTTTGTCCAAAAGTGAACTAGCTCATTAGTTGCTATCATTTGCACAATGGTGGCTCTTTCATATCTCGATAATCGCCAGTCAGTTCGGTAATCTGCAGTGTGCGATGGATGAAATGTCATTTCAGGCTTACATTTCAGGCTTACATTTTAGGGTTAAATAGTGGTGCGCTTAACCACGCAATATAGCTAATTTATTGTATCTAAGACTATGAAAAAATACTAAAAATAAAACGGCCAGCGTTGTGCTGGCCGTTTTATTTCAGTGTTTATGGCGTTGTTAGGCGAATGTCTACTGAATGGATTAATTTAGGACATCAGTGAGGGATTTGCTGCCATTAAATAATTCAAAGACTTTGCCGCCTAGCTGCGGTTTTCCTACCGCGTAAGTCAGTGCTCGAGCAACATCTTCTCTGTGAATAGTCATCTCTTGTTTGCTGCTCGGCCGCTGGGTTTGCACTTTACCTGTGGCGCGATCATCGGTTAATGAAGCCGGTCTAAATATGGTGTAGTTAAGCCCACTGTTGATCAAGTGTTCGTCGGCCATGTGTTTGGCAACTAAGTAAGGCTTCATTTGTTCTGAACCTTGGTCGGGATCGTCAGCACCGATAGAGCTAACCATAATGAAATGTGACACATTAGCCGCTTTTGCGTAATCAATGGCTTTACAGGCCGCCCATAAATCAATGAGCATAGTTTTGTCTGCACCTGTTTTGCCACCTGAGCCAGCGCTGAAAATGACCTGATCGCAATCGTTAAATGCTTGGCTAAAGTCCTGTTCTAAATCCACTTCAACTATGCGTAGCTTCTTATCACTGGCGATATCAGCCAATTTATTTTTATCTCGCACTAACGCTATTACTGATTGGCCTTCTGCTAATAGCTGCTTTGTTGCCATGTTACCGATCTGTCCGCTTGCGCCTAAAATGAGTGTCTGTTTCATTTTATCTTCTCCTCAGTATCGAATTTTTGGCTTATATTACTGGCAAATGTGGCAGCATCGTTTGCTACTCTATTTGCCCGCCTTCTAATGACATTGGGGTTTGATCGGCGCGATTCAATGCTTAAGAGGTGACTAGTGTTTAGCAGCACTTTATGTTTTACATCAAAATAAACATAGCCAGCCGATATTTTTGGCGAATATTGAAGGTTTTACCGCCTTAGATAGCGTTAATAGCTTGCTGGTAATGAGGACTAATGACGGTAATTTTAGATAAACATAGCCGATATCAATTTGGATTAATGTCTAGGATCGGTAAGGTGATCACTAAGCACATCTAACGGTTAGTTAATCTGCTTGATGCTCAAATGTGCGTCCAGTGTGTTGAGTTTGATTCGGTTTAGATCGGTTAAACATCTCAGCATAAGGCGCAGCTTGTTCGCGCTGCACATCAGCGCTGTCTTGGTAGACATCACCTTGTTGAGCGTGTGGCTGGTTTCTCTGCAATATTTTTTTACCTAAGAGCTGTAGTGTAATAAAGCTTAATAAGCCCAGTAACAATAAAAAGGGTAATAGCACAATCGTGGTTAATGCGATGCTAAAAAACATCAGTAATGCCAAAATTGGGTTCATTGCCGTGAACCGACTTTTCAAATTGGCAGTGTGGAATGATTGATTAAATTTCATAGTGGCTCCTGAATGCAGTTCGTCTGAAAATGGGTGTCTAAAAACGTTACCTATAAATTAGTAACGATGACTTAATGTACAGTTTGCAATATCTGGACATAATATGTCACGTTAAACTTGGTTAATGTTTTAAGTTTGGGATTAAATGTCTATTTTGCTGAACCATTAGCAATAGCACGTCAATACAACTTCGACCGCGGGAAAAAGAGTTGTTTGAAACCCTCTATTGGTCTGGGTAACGGTTGCTCTTGTTAACTAAGCATATAACCAAAAAAAAGGGTAAACATAATGTTTACCCTTTTGGTTATGACTTGTTTATAAAATGCTTTGATCGATTATTTGGCTTTTTCAGCCATCTTTCTAATCACTTTATTATGGGTTACATCGTTTGGTGCTTTACCTGTGGCATTGATTTCATCACTGCCATGACAGGCTAAACAAGTGCCGACTCGGCTGATGCGATCCATTTCTTGTTTATTAAATGGACGAGCACCTTCATGTGAAGTTGATTGCAGTTGTTTACCGTTTTCATCAACAAAACGTTCCAGTTCAAAATCGATAGGGGCTTTGCCGTCTGGGAAGTTTCTGTTGATGTCGTATACACCGCTCCCTAAGCCCAATACTTTCGGGTTGGTATGACATTCTTCACAAGTACGCGACTTTTTGCTCATGGTATGAGGCTGGATCGGGTTGTGTGAAATACCACTGGTGCCATCGACGGTGGTGTAAGTTTTATTGCTTACAATCGATTTTTTACCATCTACTTGAGTTAAAAATACTTGGCAACCCGGTACGAAAGTAGACACTTTTCCGCGATGGTTAATCCCTAATGCAGGCATTTCCCAACGAACGTATGAACGGGATTCATCCCAGCTGAAGGCATTCTTGGCTAAGTTAGCTTTGTTACCTTGTTTAGAGGGGTCATCACCCGTGCCGTTAAGCCAATCGCCATTTGGCTTGCTGATGTCTTGCTTAGCATGACAGCCATAGCATTGCGGTGCCCAAGCTGCATGACAGGTAGAACATTCCATTTTTTCCATGTGGCTGGCAATTTTCACCATCGCAACATAGCCTTCTTTAGACAACTCTTTATCTTTTAGTTGAGGAACATCCAGTTTTTTACCGTCGTTTTTAGTGGTTAAAGTTACTGTTTTGCCTTCACGTTTGAGGTTGTTCAAGGGCATGTCGCGTGAGGTTTTTAATGTGGCTTCGGTGGTTGGCGTACCATGACAAGACACACAACGGATTTCTAAGGCGTGCTCTTTTTTGGTATATAAGTAGCCATCACCGTGCATTTCGTTTTTGGTGTGGCAGTCAATACAACTCATACCAGCATCATAGTGTAAATCAGCTTCAAGGAAGTTGTAGTGTTTGCCATGCAGCTTACCCTGCTTGTCACCGTCTTCGGTATAGGGTGTGCCGTATCCGTCAGATTCCATCATGCCTTTATAGCTTACGCCCGTACGTCCGCCGCGGTTATGACAATGCTGACACTGGTCTACGGTCATTTTCTTGGTCATTTTATGCTTGCGAGGACGATCTTTTTGAGTTTTATCTATGGCCTTATCGCCACCTTCATAGGTGCCATCGTTACTGTATTCAACATGACATGCTGCACAGCCAGACGCGCGGTAATCGCCATCGCGTTGATGGCCGTCGCTCCAAATATGGCAACGTAAACACTGGTTGCGGAGGTAATCATCACCTGGTGAATTGGTGTTTGATTCTGGTTGAGTTGGGTCATAACTTGGTATCTGGGTTAGGCTTTCAACTGTGCCTTCTCGGCCCGTTTTCAGTGCTTTAACATCGTAAGTGGCATGGATCGCATTACGATCTTGGCTAGCAAAGTTGTAGCGAGTACCTGAAATTACTCCGGCCATAGTGGCATGGAGTGAGGTTTTGGCGTTGTCGACTTCATCTGGGTGACAACTGCCACAGGTGTCGTTAATAACCCGTAAGTCTGTCGGATTGGCCCACATATCTGTGTGAGCGGTTTTCATGTTGGTGGCGATACCATCACCATTGTGGCAATCAACACAAGTCAGATCGGCCATGCCGTCAACTTGTGAAAATTGTTCGATGCCATTATGGCAACTCATGCAGCCGGTATCATCATCCCATTGCGCATTAGCGTTGAACGCTAACATGGAAAATAATACAAATATGGCAATGAAATAAAATGTTTTCATCTTTGCTCCCTAATATATTTTTTATAACAATAAAACCCTACATTTTGTAACTGTTTATTATCCTATATCAAAAGAGGTATGTAAAAATTTCGATACAGATTTGTAGCCAATGTGTGACTTGTGCATGTTCAATTGACCGTGGCATGGATATAAGCTGGGAATTCGATTAAAAAAACATCGCAATATAATACTATCCCTATGGCTTGTAGATATTTTCTGGTTAAAATATGTTCGAGGTAAACAGGTTTTAATTGCGGCGCAAGTCTTACAGATCGAGTCTTTAACTAAGCGAGTACCTTGCAACAAAGACCTTGGTTTACAAGTATCTTTGCTTACGAATACCCTTGCTTAAAAATAAGAGCACCCGTTTAGCTGGACCCTTAGGGCACATTGGTGGCTTGTCGCTAGTGCGTTATCACTTATTTATCTACAACCACTGCACGTTGTAAGCGCGACCTTGTATAATATGGCCTCAAACTGCTGCAAAATGTATTTTAAAACATCAACATGCCCTCCCATTACGAATAAATCCTAATAGTTATCGAGGGATAAAGTGTGTCGCGAGTTAGGTTGTAAATATGAAAAAATAAATAGAGGCATGATAAAAAATAGCTGAGTCAGTGTGGGCAGAACAATTATTTACGCGAGTGATTAATGGTTCTAGTCACGTGACATGATGTGGTTTTTTGGTTCAATATTAGTATGAGGTTGATATCTGTCCTTGCTTGAGTTTAGCGATTATGCTTCATATATTGGTTACGCAAGAGCGTCATGCCAATGAAACCGACAAATACAAACAATAATATTAACGGTAATAACAACAGACCGCCCAATAAGACAGTGGCAACCGTTGCTAATGCAGTATATGGGCGCATTTTCCGGAGGCGTTGAATTATATTGTGTAGATTAATTGAACTGAACATCCTCTCTCCTCCGGGATTAACCCTATGGATAACCCATCAGGTTTGCTTATTTGGTAATCGATTACTTATTCGTTTTATTCTAGTGCCTCGTGACTTAAAAGTTAAATTAAGGCTGAAATGTCAGCGATTAGTTTTACTAATATGATTATGAGTAATGGCTTTCTCGACACTGCTGAAAATAATATTGCGAAACCATTGATGTCCCGGCTCTTGATTATTTCGTTCGTGCCATAAAAACACATAGGCCATAGGCATAAATTCAAACGGCAAAGGAATAGAAACGAGTGAGTACAGTTTCTGGGCGTGATAGGCAAAACTAGACGGTAAGGTGAAAATTAAATCGGTGTTGACGCATACACTTACTGCACCGTAAAAGTCTGGCACTGTGGTTGATAAGTTACGATGTAAGCCTAAATTGGCTAAGTGGTAATCCAAGGCCCACCAGTCGTTACCTTCACATCTTACTTGCACATGAGACATATTGAGGTAGTGATCTTGATCCCAGTGTCCAGCAGTGACAGTCTGTAAAATAGGGTGATCCTTACGCACCAAGCAAACTTGATGATCGTTAAATAGAGTTTGTGATTCAATACCTTCAGGCACATGTTCAAAATTGACATCGGTATGCGGTTGAATGTCTCTGCCTGCAAGCCCAAAATCGATTTGTCCTTGTTGTAAATCTTGCATTGATTTTTCAGTCCAAACATAAGAATCCAATTTTATTAACGGTGCCTGTTGTAATAATGGTCCGATAAAATATGGAATTAAGGTTTCATAAGCACTTTCGACCATCGAGAATGAAAATTGACGGTTACTGGTCGCCGGATGAAAGGTTGGCGGTTGCGTGAGTTGATACAGGTTTTGCAACACTAATGGTAGTTGTTGCCTTAATGCATCAGCATGTGCGGTTGGTTTTAAGCCGTGTGCTGTACGTTGAAAAAGTGGATCGCCTAATGCTTCCCGCAAACGATTTAAGCTTTTACTAACAGCCGATTGACTGACATGCAAGCGATGGGCTGCCCGGGTGACACTTTGCTCCTCAAGTAAGACTTGCAGAATGACTAATAGATTAAGATCGACTCGAGCGAGGTTGTCTAAGTTCATGTGATATTCTCAAATGGAAATTCACTTTGGATTTTATATCATTTCCGTTCATACCTCCATTTGACTTACTATAGCGCCCTATTAAGGGTGACCTTTGTGCATTAAAATTTTGAGAGATAGAAAATATGCGTCGTAACCTATTGCCACTATTAATGTTTATGGTGCTACTAAGCCCATTAGCGATTGATATTTATCTTCCATCTATGCCTGCAATGGCGTTGGATTACGGCGTATCTAACAGTGAAGTACAGTCCACCTTAGTGTTATTTTTATTTGCTATGGGCGTAGGACAAATTTTAATTGGCCCATTAGCGGATCGTTTTGGCCGTAAACCTGTCGCGTTATTTGGTATTGTACTTTATGGCATTAGCAGTTTATTAGGTGCTTACGCGGTTGAGTTTGAAGTGTTGCAGATTGCGCGTGTTTTCCAAGGCTTGGCAGCATGTTCAACCTCTATTGTGGTATTTAGTGCGGTACGTGATTGCTATGACCGCAAACAAAGTGTGTCGATGTACAGTTACCTCAATGGAGCCATTTGTGTGGTTCCTGCACTGGCCCCCACATTTGGTGGTCTATTGGCCTTACAGTTTGGCTGGCGTTCTACCTTCATTTTTATGGCTTTGTATGCCATTTTCGTACTGTTTTTAGTGGGATTTCGTTTTCCGGAAACGCGTCCATTAAATACCGACAGCACAGGTCCTTTATACCGTTGGAGCCGTTACAAGCCTGTTATTGGCGATCCTCATTTTATGTTTTATGCCAGTTGCTGCATGATCGCGATGGCGTCTATTCTGTGTTACGTGTCGTACTCACCCGTGTGGATAATTGGTCATTTAGGTATATCTGAACTTACCTTCAGTGGTTTATTTGGACTCAATGCTGCGGTCAATATTGCCGCCTGTTTTGCTGCTCCGGTGTTGGTAAAGCGCATTGGTAATCGTCCGGGCGTATTGCTGGCATTGTCGCTGATGTTAGTTGCTGCCTTTCTCGAAGCGGGGATGTACTTATTCGGCCCACAAGAAGGGTTAGCAGCCGCGATAGCCTTTATGGCCCCAATGATGATCTTGTGTATTGGTTTTGCTATTTTACTTGGCCCTGCAACCAGTATGGCGTTGTCGGCTTTCGGAGAACGAGCAGGCACAGCAGCCGCTATGCTGGGGTGTATTCAAATGAGCGGTGCGTCATTACTGACCGCGTTGGTGCAACTAACGGATATACCGGCACCTTATGCCATTGCGCTGGTTATGGCAGGCTTTAGTGCAGTATTATTGATCATTATGGCAATGAAAAACTTAAGCCATCTGCATCAAGAACAGTTACAACATGACTAATTAGTTTGAGTCATATCACCTTTAACCCGCAGAATGCTAACCACATTCCGCGGGTTTTTTTTACCTCAATATGATGAGACTTAGAAGCGGGCGTTAATGCCTACACTAAAGCTGGTTTGTGAGTCGTTATCATATTCGCCATTGAAATATGAGTGATCAAGTGAAAACTTAGCCGAAAATACATCGGCAAAACGCCAGACGTAGCGGGTGTTTATGCCAGTATAAGTGTCTGTTTGGTCATTATCACCTTGGTTGTCAAAACTGGTATCGCTGAAGTTATAACTAGTATCTACATAACGTTGCTCAACATTAGCCCCAACAGACCATGCATTATTGATATACCAATCGGCATTGATGGCAAGGTTATAGTTGTTGTAACCCATGTATATCTTAGAATCTCTGATGGTTACTTGACCTAAGTTATCAATAGCGGTGCTTGAAGAATTAATAGTATATTGATCATCGCTATAGGTAAATTTACCCGTGAGCATGACTCCAGCGGTTGATTGCAGTGAAATAAAGTGCTCATAGGTTAGGTTGAAAACATCAAGATCACGACTGATATAAGCCTCTGAGTTATAGGTTGCTGATGCAAAGCTGCTTGATTCAGACTCAGACATTCTGCTGTAATTAAGGGTTAATGCCGAATGGTCCGTGAAAAAATAGCCTAGATTGGCTGAATAAGTGGTAAAGCTATCTGGACTACTAGAGTAATTATCTTCCTCAATATTGAGTCGACTGACTTCTGCACCGATAAACCATTTTGAGTCAAAAACGTATTCTCCAGAGATGTTATATAAATCTTCGACGTCAGTGGTGACATAACGCGCTGCAACAGTTGAGCCTTGATGAAAGAATCCCGCCAATGCATATGGCTTATCTGCTTGTTCAACCGCTTTAAAATAATAGCGATAGTTGGCGTTAACTAGGCCATCCGCTTCACCTGATGAGTCTAAAAAACCGATTTCTGCTTCGTGGTGATAGGCATTATCTTGTGCGGCATAAACGGAACTTGTAGAAAGTGCGAGCATTAAGGCAATCGACATCTTTGTCATTGTTGTTGCCATGGTTCTTGTGATAATTCCTGTCATAATAATGGTTCTTCCTTGAGATGTTATGATGTAAAGCCAAGCATATTGAACTCAATATTACATATTTGCAACAATAATAAGACAAAAAATGAGCAGAAGTTATTGTATTAATTGCCAATACCCGCAGTCAGCGTGTGTTTGCCATGCGCTCAAACCGGTGTGTTCCCAAACCGAGGTAGTGGTGATGCAACACCCGTCTGAAGTGGGGCATGCTAAAAACAGCGTGAGGTTATTGAAGCTGGTGCTGCCGCAAACCCAGATTTATGTGGGCGAGACTGCCGAGGACTTTATTGAGTTGCAACACTATTTAGCCACGCAAACGAAACCTGTGTACGTGGTTTACCCCAATGAGCACAGCCAAACCGTCGCCAAGGCCGGAGCGAGCGAGGCCGTGATTATTATTGTAATCGACGGTACTTGGCGCAAGGCGTACCGCATGTTGCAGTTGAATCCGTGGTTAGTTGATTATCCGTCGCTGCATCTTGAGTGTGCAGATGAGTCGCAATATGTTATCCGTAAAGCGAAACGCAGCGACAGCCTGTCAACCCTCGAAGCGGTTGCTCATACTCTGGTTGCGTTAAATCCTGCGACTGATATCGCGCCAATATTTGCAGTGTTTAACACAATGGTGCAACATAAGTTAACCGCTATGCCTGCTCAGGTTCGTGCGCGTTATAACAGCGATAAAATCAAAGGATAGATAACATGAAAATCGGGCTGATAGGCTTATTTGTTTTAGTGGTTGCAGCAAGCTCGTTGACGTTTGTCGTTTCTGGTGCTACTTCTGCTGCTGACAAACCCCATAAAAAAATGACCTTAGCTGAAAAAGGCGAGCAAGCGCGTCAAGAGTCAATTGAACTTGAGCAAAGCCAATTGCAAAAAGCGCGTGAAGCAGCCAAGGCAACCTCGGAACGTGAACAAAAAGTGTTAGCTAAGGCGCAGTCTAATGATTGGGAAGCGCAGCAGCTCGAAAAAGCCCGTGCTCAATCTGATGAGCGTTTAACACGTCAGCAAAAGTATTTACAGCAGGCGCAAGACGCTGCTAAGCAAACACGTAAAATCCCCAAGGCCACCACAACGGCAGAACCGGTTCTATCAGAATAGACTCAGTGTTTATTATTACTTTTCACCTCGCCTGTGTCGGAGTTCATTTTGTCGTGTTGTCCTTTGTGTCACCATCAAACTATTGCGTTTCATCAAGATAAATATCGCCCCTATGTTCGTTGCTCACAGTGTTTACTGGTGTCAGTTCCGGCAGCATTTTATTGGGATGAAACCGCCGAAAAAGCCCATTATGATTGTCACCATAACGACTTTGCCGATGCGGGCTATCAGCATTTTTTATCACGCACCTTAACCCCGTTGTTAACCCGGCTTGCTCCCAATGCAAGCGGATTAGATTTTGGCTGCGGCGAAGGTGCTGTGCTAAGCCAAATGGCGGCAAAGCAAGGGATCAGCGTGGCTAACTATGATCTGTTTTATCACCCAGATACTCAGGTGTTAAGCCAGCAATATGATTTTGTGTGTTTAACCGAAGTGATTGAACATATTGCCAATGCCAAACAACTTATCGAGCTATTAAGCCAATTACTGTTACCCGGTGGCATATTGGCCATTATGACCAAACGGGTATTGAACCTTGAAGGATTCATTAACTGGCACTATAAAATCGACCCGACCCACATCAATTTCTACGCGATTGAAACCTTCGAGTGGCTAGCATTACAACAAGGCTGGCAGCTTGAAGTTATCGGCAGTGACGTGGTGTTTTTTCACGTGCCTGTATTACGTTAAGTGTTACGTGAAGTGTTGCATGAGGGGCATGACGTGTTGGATGAATAGTGGTCAACTCAATAAAGTCCTCGCCAGTCTCGCCCACATAAATCTGGGTTTGCGGCATCACCAGCTTAATCATGACCGGCAGGCGTTAATAAATAGATACAATTGACTTGTTAGCAAATGGCTAAAAAAGTTAACAAAAGGGTCATTACAGGGTAGTTTTGTTGCACTCATTGGTTTAAACATGGAATCAGCATTCCTCTGTACTCCCTTGAAACATTGCTTTCAAGGGGCCTTATGAGCGTTAACACCAGCGAAGCTGAATATAAGCCAAGTTGGCTGCAACTATTCAGCGGGTTTTACGTTGATGAAAGTGGCCTTAAACTTGGCGTATAAATCATGGCGCAAGTAGCGTTAACGGTATTAAGCGCGGCATAAAAAAACACAATGTAGATTAATTATTGGACAAGTGCTCAAAGGAGCGAGATATGATCCGCAAGATAATGGCGTTGTTGATGACGTTAGGCGTTCTAAGTGCGCCTTCGGTGTCAGCGACACAAGCTGAAGATATTAATAGTTTTACTTTAGATAATGGCATGAAAATTATGGTACTTGAGGATAGCTCTATCCCAAATGCCAACATGTACATTTTTTGGAAAGTCGGTTCGCGCAATGAAGTGCCTGGCATTACCGGTATTTCGCACTTTTTTGAACATATGATGTTTAATGGTTCTAAAAAGTTTGGCCCGAAAATGTTTGATCGCACCATGGAAGCCGCTGGTGGCGCTAATAATGCCTATACCACTGAAGACATGACAGTGTATACCAACTGGTTTCCTGCAAATGGCTTAGAAACTATTTTTGATTTAGAAGCGGACCGGATCGCCAATTTAGACATCAACCCTGAAATGGTTGAAAGTGAACGTGGCGTGGTGCAGTCAGAGCGGACTACCGGGCTTGAAAACTCTAACTGGCGCACTATTCAAGAAGCGCTTAAAAGTGTTGCCTTTGCAGCCCACCCATATAGTTGGTCTGTGATTGGTTATGAGTCCGATATTGCTGCTTGGACATTAGCAGACTTACAGCAATATCATAAAACTTACTATGCGCCTAACAATGCGCTAGTGGTGATTAGCGGTGATGTGAAGTTAGCCCAAGTAAAAGCACTGGCTAATCAGTATTTCGCGCCAATTCCAGCCCAAGCAGCGCCAAAAGCTGTGCGCACGGTTGAGCCGCCACAAAATGGTGAGCGCCGAGTATTTGTCAAAAAAGAGTCTGTGAGTACGCCAAACATTATGTTGGCTTACCATGTACCTGCCACTCGCCATGCTGATTATTACGCGCTTGATTTATTAGCGTCGATGTTAAGCGAAGGCAATAGCTCGCGTTTTTATCAGGCGTTGGTCGACAAGCAATTAGCGTTATCGGCCGACACCTATATGCCGATGTCGTTCGACCCGAATCTATTTTACATTTTGGGTGTGGCCAATGCTGGTGTGAGCGCTGAGACCTTAGAGCAAGCCTTAATTGAGCAAATTAATCTTATTGCCACCCAAGGTGTGACTCAGCAAGAGCTTGAAAAAGTAAAAAATATCAAACTAATGGATTTTTACCACGCTATGGAAACCATTAACGGTAAAGCCAATACATTAGGCACATACGAGCTGTATTTTGGCGACTATACCAAACTGTTTAACGCCCCAGAAGCGTATAACCAAGTCACCCCTGCTGATATTCAGCGTGTGGCGCAAACCTATCTAATTAAAGCGAATCGAACTGTCGGTGTGCTCGCTGCTACTGAGGAGTCAGACCAATGAAAACCGTTACTCACACACGCATTAAGCTATCGTTATTGGCTATCGCATTGGCTTGTAGCATAGGGATAAGTGGTTGTGCGACCATTCAGAAAACTACTGCCGATACCGCCAACCCTGTCACCGCGAGCTTTGTGCTGCCAAGCTACCAATCCGTCACGTTAGACAATGGCTTAAAGGTTAAGTTGATGGTGCAAAAAGAAGTGCCATTAGTGACCATTGATGCCGTGGTTAGAGTGGGCGCGGTCAATGATTTGACCTCTGGTATGGCTTACATCACCTCACAAAGTTTAATGTTAGGTGCCGCGGGTCAATCTAAGGCGGACATCGAGCAGCAATTAGACTTTATCGGTGCCAGCATTAATACCAGTGCCGATTTAGAAGGCAGTTATATTCGTGCCAATATGATGAGCAAAGATGTGGATACTGTGCTCAATATTTTTAGCCATGTATTACGTCAACCTGACTTTGATGCCACTGAATTTGATAAGCTAAAACAGCGCGAAATCGTTGGCTTATCACAGCAAAAAGAAAGTCCGCGAGCTGTGATTGGACGCTACTTTAATCAGTTAGTCTTTGGTGAGCATCCTTATGCCAACCCAGTATCGGGTAATAGTGACACCATCGCGAGCCTGTCTATTGAGGAACTACGCGCTTTTTATAAAGGTTATTATCAACCAAGCAATATGACCATTAACGTGGTGGGTGATTTTAATGTTGCCGATATGACCGCCAAGCTTAATAAGGCCTTTGGTGATTGGCAGGCAACCGAAACCGTGCTTCAGCCAGATTTAAGCCAAGCCTTACCGACGCTCACCAAGCCGCAGGTGTTGTTAGTCGACAAGCCTGATGCAATTGAAACCACCTTTTTAATTGGTGGCGTGGGAATTCGTTATAACAACCCAGATTATGTTGGTTTGACCGTCGTTAACACCATCTTAGGTGGTCGTTTTACCTCATGGTTAAATGATGAACTACGCGTCAATGCAGGCTTAACTTACGGTGCTCGTTCCGGGTTTAGCCCGTATGCGCAATCTGGATTATTCCAAATCAGTACGTTTACCAAGTCGTCGACGACTAAAGAAGCGATTGATTTAGCCTTAAAAACCTATGCTCGTTTGTGGGAAAAGGGCATTGACCAAGTGACGTTAGATTCTGCTAAAGCCTATGTCAAAGGCCAGTTTCCGCCTAAATATGAGACCAGTGGTCAATTAGCCGGTTTATTGTCTGACATGTATTTATATGGCTTTAATGATGATTTTATTAATCAATTTCAAGCTAAAGTCGATGGACTTACCCTAGCTGAAACCCAACGTTTGATTAAGCAATATTTCCCACAGCAAAATTTACAGTTTGTGTTGATTGGTAATGCAGAACAAATTGCTGATGTTGCGGCGCAATACGGTGAAGTCACTACAGTGGATATTACCGCCACCGGTTTTGGCCAGTAGGTATTTGTTGGTTAGTCATATCATGGCCCACTAAGGTGAGCCATTTTTTATGGTTAACCATCACCAAAGCGTGCTCATTGCCAGTGATATTATAGGGTATGTGGTATTGTAACGGCTTACCGGTGTTGGGCAGTAGATGTATCTAATCATAAAGGACATTTGAATGGTAAGAAGTTTGTTTACCCAAAAAGGTCGATCAATATTTCTGTTAATGGCAATGTTGTTACTGACACATTCAGCCTCAGCTTATGCAGATAAAGTGACATTGAATACGTTTTGTAGCCAATTAGCTGGCGAGTGGCAGGGCAGTGCTGCCAATCCTAATGTTTACCCCAAGAAGGTCACTACCTCGGTGATGTGCTCTGCAGATAGGCGCAATTTGTTCATCAGTGTTAGCCGGGGCAGTCGTTTTACAAACAGTGAAACCTGGTGGTTTAGGCAACAAAACGATCATATTTTATTGGTGTATGCCAATGGTGTTACCGATGACGTGTCGCAGGAGTTAACGCTTTATGAGCAAGCTGGCCGTTACTCATTTTTAGGCAAAGGTGAAATAAATCAACGTCCAGCATTAGTGCAGTTGCAGTTTGATCCCATTATTGACGATACCGATACCAGTGCCGATCAGGCAATACTAGGATGGCAGTGGCAGCAAAGCGCTCATTATTTGGATGACGACAGTGAGCAGTATCAGGTCGTCAGAGCCATTAGCCTGCTTAAACCGTCAGCAGAGGAGACTCAGCTGACTGAATAACGTGAGTGTTTCGCCAATGCGGTTTAGCGGTAAAACAGGTAAGCGGCAAACAATGCCCAACTCAAGAGTAATAAGCCCATTAACGACCACGTTAGCGAATTGAATCGACTCTGGGGCACAATATAAGGCATATCGGGCTCATCATTGGTGGGCGTGGTACTTTTGGTTTTTTGTTGCTGTTTACGTGCTTTGTCACGATCACGGGCTTTGACTTTATGCTGCTTTTTAAATTCAGTAATCCCTTTCTCAATGCCTGCGGCAATCAGCTTAGTTTGTTCTTTCGTTTGTGCGGGTCTTTGGGTTGCTTTGGCAATGGCTAAAGCATCGTGTTGGGTTTCGGGTGACTGGGTTTTTTTCATTACTCTGCGCCTGCAAAACCGAGTTGACGCCATGCTTCATAACTAATAATGGCGACTGAGTTTGATAAATTTATACTACGGCTATTGGCTGTCATTGGAATACGTAACCGCTGCGCAAGTGGCGTCGCATCAATAATATCCATCGGCAGTCCACGAGTTTCTGGGCCAAATAACAACACATCATTCTCTTGAAAAGCAATTTGAGTATGGGGACGGCTGCCTTTAGTGGTGCAGGCGATAATACGTTTTCCTGCCATGGCCTCTAAAAAAGCGGCATAATTTTTATGGCGAGTCACACTGGTTAGGTCGGAATAATCGAGTCCAGCGCGACGTAGTTTCTTTTCTTCGAGATCAAAACCTAACGGCTCAATCAAATGTAACTGTGAGCCATTATTGGCACATAGACGGATGATATTTCCAGTATTTGGGGCGATTTCGGGTTCATAAAGGGCAATCTGAAACATAGCAACCTTACGGTACGAAGTATAAAAAGAATGACAAATTATACATTAAGCAGGGTTTGACTGCGAGACGTTATCAAAACTGACTCGGTTACTGTGATGAGCATGCGTTAGCGTGCTGATATGACTTTTAGCAGGTATCTTTTTTGGGGTAAATATGACTCTAGCCTTGGTAAACGGTGGATTGAATTTGTCACGATACAATGGATGATATTGCTAAAAGTCGATGGCAGAGTATTGCAGCAAGGCGATTTAATCTATTGGCGGCATAAGCACTGACGATACCGGTACTAGGGGTCACTGTACCGAGGATAATATATATTGCTGTCTTTCATACACTATGGTTCATACGCTATGGTTCATACGATGGTTAATCGTGTGACGATATTAATCATAGTTGTTCATCAGTAAGCCGCTCCTAATCCCAAGCCGAAGTTTATTATCCCGAGGTGAGGTCACCAGTTAATGTTTACATTAAATGGGTAAGTCGATGGTGACGATTAGCCCATGTGATGGTTGATTTTTGGCAACTATGCGTCCTTTATGGGCATCAACTGCCGCTTGAGTAATGGCTAATCCTAATCCCCATCCACCAGATACGCGATCACGTGCGTTATCAGGTCGATAAAATGGCGCAAATATCGCTTCGAGCTCTTTTTCTGCAAGGCCGGGACCGTCATCGCTGACCACAATACGAACTTGGTTTTTTGTTTGCTGACTTTCAATATAAATATGTTGCTCAGCGTAACGAATGGCATTACGCAGCAGGTTCTCAATGGCGCGGGATAAGGTTCTAGGCAAATGGTTAAAGCGGATAGACTCGTCGATATCTATATGTAATTGTTTACCTTGCTGTTCGGCTTCAAATTCGGCGTCATCGAGCACTTGGCTTAAGGTTTCTGTGAGTTCAGCTGTCAGGCGTTTTTCGCTAACATTTAAGGTAACTCTAGATAAGGTTAATAGCTCGCCAATTAAGGCATCTTGTTGTTGAGCTTCATATTCTATTCGATCCAGTTCGGTGCTGTGCTGACCTTTTTTACGAGCAAGTGCCAATGATAGTTGCAGCCGCGTCAGTGGCGTTCGCAGTTCATGGGAAATATCGCCCATTAATCTTTGTTGGTTATTCACCATGGCTTCAATGGCGTCGGCCATACCGTTAAAAGCGATTGCCAATTGGCCCATTTCATCACGCCGATTAGCGGTAGCCGCATCAACTCGGCTAGACAAGTCGCCTCTGGCGAGGGCATTGGCACTGTGCTTGAGCGAACGCAATGGTTTACCTAAATACCATGCCAGCAAACCGCATAATAGGCCCGATAATAAAATGGCTAGGCCTGCCGTGAGTAATTTATTGTCAGCAAAAAAGAAAAACCACGGCCGAGGATGGTTATCGGGTAAACGGCCAAATAATTGATAGGGTTTGCTGTTGACCTCAAAAGAATAGGGGCCAAAAATGAGCTCGTCTCTAAATTGGTGGCTTATCGGCTGATCTGCCTCTTCTGCCATCAGTTGAAAGCGTCTAAATCCACGCGAGACGTGTTTACTGTTTAACACTTGGCCTTCACCATCGGTTAAATATAAACGCAAAGGGCCGCCATTATGCTTACGGTCACCGCCACCGTCTTTATTGCGGTTATGGCGCAGACGTTGTAGGTTTTTGCCTTCGAGTAATTGAGGTTGCTCTTGTATCCGCTCGGCGACGTTTTCCAGCATCCGCTCAAGGCTAGGCGGCAAAGGTGAGCGGTCATGATTTTGCTGCAATAATGGCAATAATGACACCAGAGCAATAATCAACGAACTGCATAGCCAAAAGCCCAGCAATAATTTAAAAAACAGTCGGTTAAATGGATTGTTTTTCAGCATTATGGTATCCAAATATAGCCTTTACCGCGCAGGGTTTTGACCCGTGGACGGCCGTCTTGGCGCTCTGGTAGTTTTTTGCGTAAGTTAGACAAATGCATATCTAAACTACGATCAAATGGCATCAGTTTTTTGCCTAATACGTTTTCACTTAATGACTCTTTGGTGACCAGTTCGCCTGATTTTTCGAGTAAATTAAACAACAGTAAAAACTCGGTGCCCGTCAGGATAATCAGTTGTTCGTTGCAATAGGTTTCTTGGCGGGAAGGGTCGAGGCGTAAATCACCAAACTGCATCATTTCATTGGCTTGGTTATCTTGTTGAGTGGTTTGTGCTCGACGTAAGATGGCCCGAATTCGAGCCACTAATTCGCGGTCATTAAACGGTTTTGGCAAGTAGTCATCGGCACCGATTTCTAGACCGACTACCCGATCAATTTCTTCGCCGCGGGCGGTTAGCATCAACACAGGGGTTTGCTTGCGTTGCCTTAAGGCGCGCAATACTTCAAAGCCATTGAGCTTAGGTAACATGACATCAAGGAGGATTAAATCGAAGTCCTGCTGTTGCGCCATCAATAACCCTTGCTCACCATCATAAGCTTGGGTTAAGGCAAATCCTTCCAATTCAAGTAATTGGCTGAGTAGATCGGATAAACCAATATCATCGTCGATAAGTAAAATGCGATTCATAACTGTCCTCTGGCACAAAGAAAATCTGCATGCTAACGCTAACATACAGATTTTTCGATCAATTAAGGTTATCGCATGCCAATATTAAATCATATCAACATTGCACAGTTTTACATTTACCCTGCTTTATTTTGCACTACGTAGCGTTTAATTCTGGCAATAATAAAGGTGAGTACAATCGATCCAAGGATCAGGCCTACCGAAAAGACTGCATTTTGCAGTGAGTTAGGATTAAAGACTAACATGCTGCCTAACCCTAACATCATAATACCTGACATCAGTTTAAGTACTTCGCCTTCTTTTTCGGTCAGTTTGCGTTTACCTAACGTCATTGAGAACACAATCACAATTACGGCAAGTGGGATAACATAAACCACATTATAAGCAATGAGGTATAAGTAACGTTGCATGGTATCGAGATCTGATAATGACAACACCGAGGTGTAAATCATCGGGAAGCCTGCGGTGCACAGTAGTTCATAGGTATTGGCTAGAATAGCCAGAATGGTTGAGCCTAAAATCATGGTGGGTAATGAACTGGCTTTAGATAATTTACCCATACGTTTTATCAGTGAACCACGATTTTCGACTGACATTGAAAGGCTAACGTCGCCGCGGCCATAGAAGTAATCTTTTATATTCACTATCGCTGCGATCAAGGCCAATACCCCTGCACAAGTGATAATGATGCCGCCATCACCGCCGCCGAGTAGTTGGAATAAATTTAACCAAGCACTCATAAATATAAAATAGATAAAGCCTGAGAAAAATACAAAAATACCGCCCACTAATAGCATACGTCTGCGGCTGCCGGCGTTAACCATAATGCTCAGTAAAAACAGTAATACGAAAAAGGCGCAGGGATTAAATGCGTCGACACCCGCTAATACTATGGTCAGTACTGGCAATGACATTTGTTCAGGATGCACTGCACCAATTAGTGGAATGTTGACAGGCTGAACCGATGGTACTGGAGTAATGTCACTGGCTTGGTCAAATGACATGCCACAAGAACCTTCGGCTTGAGGATCATCACTGTTGTCACCACAGGTTTCAAATAATGGCGTATTTTCAACTGGAGTCGCACCTAGAAAATCATCGAGCTTATCGCCAATATCAGCTTTACCACCATGACGTTGGTAGCAGTTGACTAAACGCTCTAGGATGTAACGCCCTGTGACATCATGGTTGTTATAGCCGACTACGGCCTCGCCACAAATGGCAAAGTAGGGTACCGATTTAGGTTCAATACCAGTCTGTTGGCCCATTTGCATGAGTTTATCGACATTACCGGGTTCGCTAATGGCGTAGTCGTGTAATTCAATCCAGTCAAAACGTTCGCCTAGGGCGTCAATAAAAGGGTGTGCTTCACGACAGTGCGGGCAGGTTTTTGACCAAAAAAAGTGCAGCTTTACCGACACTTGTTGATCATGTTGGCTAAACCACAGAGGGTCGTCTGCGTTATGCATTTGAGTCGTGGTTGCTGCGGTATCTGCAGCGTCAACCGAGTTGGAAGCACTGGCACTCGGTGCCAGTAAGAAGACACTAAAAAGTAAAAGTAATGGGCCAATCAATCTGTTCATAAATAATCTCGTTAATATCGTTAATATCGTTAATATCGCTAATAATATGATTTTATGCCCTTAAATGATCGCTGTAAGTGCTAAGTCAAAATAACGTTAACTGGCTCGCATTACGGTGATATTAATATGCAAATATGCCAGCTGGATCATGAAATCGGCTGTTTAAAGTGTTAAGGGAAATATTCTTTACACAATTTTACCCAGGCATAACCCTCATTGACATTGCATTGGCTACAATGAGTATTAAATCTGTTGCGGCAGAAAATGAATTATACAACATAAATATAGAGGAACTTCTGATGAAAACACGTTCAGTGATCAAAGCAAGTCTCGTTGCCTTAGTGGCAAGTTCGACATTATTGGCGAGTCAGTTATATGCGGCAGACACAACTACCGATACAGTAACAAACACAGAGTCTGTGTATCAAATGGGTAATATGCATCATGGTCGTAAAGGGGGTATGCATAAAATGATGCATATGCTTGATTTGACTGCCGCTCAGAAAACGGATGTCAACGCGATTATGCAAAAGTATCAAGCTAACCGCCCTGAGCGCCCAACTAAAGAGCAGCGCGCTGAGCACCGTGCAGAAATGCTAGCGTTAATCACTACCGCCGGGTTTGACGAAGCCAGAGCAACGGAAATGGTTGCCACTCAACAACAAAGACATCTGCAGCGAATGCTCACTCATTTGAAAATGCAAAACGAGATGTATCAACTATTAACGCCTGAACAGCAACAAACGTTTCAAGATCAATTTAACCTAGGCAGAGGCCATATGTCTCGTCGTTAATTGTTAGCGTATACCCATGGTGTTTTATTGTTTGAAGCCGTTACCTTGTAGTAACGGCTTTTTTATTTATGCAAGTTTGCTAATAGTCACACTTTGCATAAGACCAGCAGTTACTTTAGTAAACTTTATCCTAATTAAGCAGTGAACTTGCTATAGTAAGCGCAGTTAAATCATCCATAAAAAGAGCCGATAATTCCTTTATGAGTACCTCTTCTGAATATGACTTTTGGGTCAAATTAGCTAGCCGCGCGTCAGTGGCAACTGCGCTGTGCCTTATTGTCATTAAGTTAATCGCTTGGCTGCACTCGGGATCGGCCAGTATGTTAGGGTCATTAACGGATTCATTTGCTGATGCACTCGCTTCGATTGTTAATTTTATTGCTATTCGTTACGCCATTGTTCCCGCGGACAAAGACCATCGTTATGGCCATGGTAAAGCAGAGCCGTTAGCGTCATTAGCCCAGGCCGCCTTTATTTTGGGCTCGGCGTCATTGTTATTATTGTATGGTGGTGAAAAGTTAATTAACCCTGTTCCGGTCACCAATGCGGTGAGTGGGATTGTGGTGTCTATCATTGCGATTGTGCTGACATTTGCCTTAGTGTTGCTGCAACGACACGCTCTGGTGAAAACCAATAGTTCATTGGTTGAAGCCGATTCATTACATTATAAATCTGATTTGCTACTCAATGCTGCCGTGTTATTAGCGCTAGTATTGGCACAATATGGTTGGTGGTGGGCTGATGGTCTTTTTGCAGTATTCATAGCATTATTTATTGGCAATCAAGCGCTTGGTTTAGGTTATCGTTCAATTCAAAGCTTACTGGATCGCGAGTTAGACAACGACACTCGCGACAAGATTAAAGCGTTAGCCAAGCAAGATCCTCGCGTTCAAGGCGTTCATGATTTGCGCACTCGTCAAGCGGGTAAAACCACGTTTATTCAATTGCACATGGAATTAGCCGGTGACTTGTCCTTGCATGACGCTCATGAAATAGCAGATAAAGCGGGGTTGATGATTAAAGAGGCGTTTGATGATGCTGAGGTGATTATTCACCAAGATCCGGTATAAGTTGACGAGTTCTGTCAACATTACCCGGTTGCATTAGGTTTATCTACTTAACCTCGACTCTGGTTAAAAGATGGCGGAAGTAAAGTAACGCCCAATACTTCACCTATTTCATAACCGCTTATTCTCCCGAGCTGAGTGTTATGAGTAATCAGGTAAGCTTATGCAAACACTAGCTGGTGAGTGATTTGTGATCGGGCTTGCTCTAGGGCTGTGTCTGCACGCAAAATAAGAGTGTCGATAGTGTCGTTAGCTTGCCAGTTTGATAACCCAACAGAGGCACTAAAACGAATATGCTTATCCGTAGCGGGTTCGATTAGGGCTGCATTATTGATACTATGACGAATACTCTCGGCAATTTTTAGTGCCATTTTTTTGCTGTCAGCTTGGATGATGGCAACAAACTCATCACCACACCAGTGGGCTAATAAATCGGTATCAGCCAGCTTGCTTTGGCAATGTTGAGCAAAATGAATTAATGCTTTATCACCGATATCATGACCAAATAAATGATTAATTTGCTTTAAGTCATCTAGTCCCATTAATACACAATAAAGGTGTTCATGTACAAGGGTGCTATCGGTCATTAATTGTTGACTAAAATGTATTAGCCCTCGTCGATTAAGGGTATTAGTCAGGTAATCAGTATAGGTTTGTTTATCAAGTTTCTCTGTTAATAAATAAGACTCAGTGACATCTATCATGGTCACTTGAATCGCTGACTGCCCCTGCCAACTGATAACACTTTCCAGTAATTTTACCCACATTAAACGGCCGCTTAAATGTAAACATCTGATTTCAAAAGAGTGAGATTTTATTTTACTCGCTAATAACGCAGCGTTCGCGTCTACCCATTGCTCTTGATAGGCAGGTTCAATCACATCTAAAATTGAGGGTAGTGACATAATCGTTTGAGTATTAGGGTAACCGAATAGCTGCGCTAACGTTTGATTGCAATGCAGTGGGCTAAAGTTACGATGCACCAACACCCCTTGAATAGAGCCATTAACTAATTGTTGATAGCGATGTTCACTCTGTACTAATGCATGTTTAAGCGTGGTGGATTCGGTTAAATCAACAATCGTGATTTGCAGTGCAGGGCGCCCTTGCCATTCGACAATATGTTCAATCGTTAATACGTTGATTATCATGTCTAAACGGTTACGATTAATGTAATTGCGTACCTGCGGCTTTTCGATACCGCTCATTAATGCGTAGTAAGTGTGTGCAGCGACGTCCTGCATTTCAGGATCGATTAACTCTAAAATACTCTTCAGCGCTAAAATATCTTGAGCTGTATTATAACCGAATATTTTTGCATAATTATCATCAGCATAGAGTGGTATAAAATCTTGATGAATAACTACACCAGAATGAGCATCAAAATCCACAATCGGTCCTTATTTGAATGTTATATTTTAAGGTAACATTTTTAGTGGATAAATATTCTAGTCCTCTTGGTTATTTGCATGATTATGTGATGAATAAACGCGATAAACCAATACTATTGGAGATAATGTTCACTTGTTAGTCCATTGACAGTTCTTTCAATTTACGGGTTAGGGTATTACGCCCCCAACCTAGACGCTTAGCGGCTTCTTGTTTATGGCCTTGGGTATGTCTTAGGGCTGTTTCAAGTAAAATACGTTCAAATTCAGGTTGAACTTCAGTTAATAAATCACTTTCACCAGCAGCAAGCTTTTCATCAATCCAATCGGTTAATGCGGTCTGCCAATCCGTTGCCCCAGCCGATTTTTGTTGAGCACTGATCGGATCTTTAAGTAATTCAGGAGGCAAATCTTGCGGTAAGATTTCTTGTCCAGAGGCCATTACGGTCAACCAACGGCAAGTGTTTTCCAGTTGGCGAACATTGCCTGGCCACGGTAAATTGGCCAGTTTTACCGCGGTTTCTTTGGTGAGTATTTTGGGCTCAACGCCAATTTCTTTCGCCGCTGTGTTTAAAAAGTGATTGGCGAGTTGGGCAATGTCTTCTCGACGCTGTGATAGCGGTGGTAAGTGGACTCGGATAACATTCAGGCGGTGATATAAGTCTTCACGGAAGGTGCCTTTTTGCACCAGCACCTCAAGGTTTTGGTGGGTTGCAGCAATAATTCGCACATCCACTTGCACGGCTTGATGACCGCCGACACGATAGAATTGCCCATCGGCAAGCACGCGCAATAATCGGGTTTGCACATCGATTGGCATGTCACCAATTTCATCTAAAAATAGGGTGCCACCATTAGCTTGTTCAAAACGACCTTGGCGCACATTAGCGGCACCGGTGAACGCACCTTTTTCATGGCCAAAGAGTTCTGATTCAATCAAATCTTTTGGGATAGCGGCCATATTTAACGCGATAAACGGTTTTTCTTTACGAGGACTGTGTTTATGCAATGCCCCTGCAACTAACTCTTTACCCGTGCCTGATTGGCCATTAATCAGCACACTAATCGATGAACGTGATAACCGACCTATTGCACGAAATACTTCCTGCATGGAGGGGGCTTCACCAATAATTTCAGGGGTTTTTATCGTTGTATCAATAACGGGTTGTGGCGTTTGTTCGGTAGCATGAGTTAGTGCGCGCTCAACTAAATTAATCGCTTCATCAATATCAAATGGTTTGGGCAAATATTCAAATGCCCCCGCTTGATACGCACTCACTGCACTGTCTAAGTCTGAGTGGGCGGTCATGATGATCACCGGGATATGCGGGTAATGCAGTTGTAAGCGCTCAAGCAAGGTTAAACCGTCAGTACCTGGCATGCGGATGTCTGACACAATAACTTGTGGCTGCGATGCTTCTAAAGCTTGCCATAATGATTCTGCAGCAGCAAAACTGGCCGTTGATAGCGATGCGCCTTTAAGGGCTTTTTCGAGTACCCAACGGATCGAACTATCATCATCGAGGATCCAAACTTGTTCACTAATGTTCATGTTACTACCTCATTCTGCCTACAAAGGGCATGCTAGTTATTGTAATGGCAGGTTAATAATAAATTCGGTATGACCTGGTGCCGAAACACAATCGATGCGACCGCCGTGTAATCGGGCAATGTTATGTGCAATGGATAAACCTAAGCCTGAACCTTCGTCACGACCGGTGACCATAGGGTAGAAAAGCGTATCCATTAACTCGCAAGGAATACCGGGACCGTTATCAATAATCGATAAGGCGAGTACCACTTTATAACGCTGTGTTCCAATGGTGACTTGATGTTGGGTGCGAGTGCGAATGACAATATCGCCGCCACAGTGTTCTAAAGCTTGAATGGCATTTTGAACAATATTCAATACCGCTTGCTGCATTTGATCTGGGTCCATTTGAATGTCAGGGATGGATGGATCGTAATCTCGTTGTAAATTGATATGGTCTGGCAGTGCCATTTCAACCAGCTTAAGTACTTTTTGTATCACTTGGTGGATGTTGTGTTCAGTCTGCTGAGTAGGGCGTTGTGGGCCGAGTAAACGGTCGACTAAATTACGTAATCTATCTGCCTGTTCGATTATTAAGCTGGTAAATTCTTTTAAATCAGGCGAAGTGAGCTCTCTAGACAATAACTGCGCAGCCCCCCGAAGGCCAGCCAGTGGATTTTTAATTTCATGGGCTAAGTTACGCACCAAAAACTGTGCGGCTTGCTGTTGGGCGTCCATATTAAGCTGCTGATGAATGCGCCGTTGTTGGTCGACTTGACGTAGTTCTAAGATGCTGAGGTTATTGTCATTTTCAATTGGTATCAAGGTGATATCAATGGTGTGATGCTGACCATCCAAGGTAATTAATGCGGCGGTATTGACCGTGAGTCCTTGGCCAGCATTAATAGCATCGCGTAGTAGTTGTGGCTCAACCCCCATGAGTTGATAAAGCTCGGGAAGCGTCTGTTCGAGTAGCTTATGATTACCGACTCCCAATAATTGTGCGGCCGCGGCATTGGCATAGCACGGCTTGAGCTGATTATTAATCACCAGCACTGCGGTAACTAAATGATTGAGAAGGTTATTGGTATCCATTAGCCGTCCTAGTATAGGGTTGCACCATCATGGTGCACCACATTGGTGCGATCTGCAACCTGGCACACTCAAGCACTCACAAAGATAGATAGCCAAACATAAAAGTATAAGGTAATGAATTAAGTGGTTTTTATCTTAATTATTTAGACTTATTTGCGGGCCCAAATACTGATGCTTGGTGAAGGAATATCTTTCTAGGAGAGCTTGATGCAAGGACTTTGCCGCTTTGCGTTACAGCATTAACAACAAGGGAATGTTCACCTCGATTAATGCCTGTTAATTGGAACACTGGCGAAACTTGTGGTTGAGCAATGATGACCCCATCGATTAATAATGTCAGCAACACCCCTCGAGGTAACTCGGGCGCAACGCTAGCAGACACGGTAAAATTACCGTTATTATCACGGACAGTGGCTTCTTGTTGAGGGGAGGTAATCGAGATAGTGTAGTTAATTTGAGTTTCTGTTGTAGGCGTTACATTGAGTTTTTTAGGTATATTAATCGTTATATTATTTTGCGTGTTTTCATTTAGATCAATAGCTTCAGCATTATTTTTGGGTTCATCTGAGTAATGCACTTTGCCATTTTCATCTACCCAACGGTATACGGTCGCAAGGCTTTGGGCACTCAATAATAGTAAACCAATAAGTATGATAAGGCGCATGATGCACTCCATAAAACGATAGTTTCAATAGAGTAGACGTTTTTAAAGAAAAAATCAGCTTAAACTGTTTTGATTAAGCTGAATATAAGCGGGCAATATTAAGCCGCTATTGTTTATTTAGGTGCAACAACACTAGATGTATTGGCAGCAGTATTCTGAAATTTGTGCCGTACGGAGACTGAAGCTTACGTTTGGTGCAAGTTCAAACTGGCTGCCTGTAGCGTATATAACCCACTCAGTTTGCCCCGGTAATAACACGTCAAACTCGCCAGAAATGACCTGCATTATTTCGCCTTGAGCAGTGGAGAACTCATATTCACCAGGCAATACAACACCCAGAGTTTGTTTACTTCCATCGGCTAACACTACGCTTCTACTGATCACTTTACCGTTAAAATGTACATTGGCTTTTTTAGCGACGCTTACCTGTTGCAACATACTCATATGTTCTCCCTAAAAATGATATTGATTTCAATCTATCTGCGTTTACGTAAAATATCTAGTTAAATATTTTCATCTTGTATCGCTAGAGTCGCTTCGCTGCTAGGGCGGACTGCGTCCTGCTAGAGTCGCTTCGCTGCTAGGGCGTGACTTCGTCACTGCTAGTGTCGCTTCGCGGTTAGGGCGTGACTTCGTCACTGTTAGTGTTGTCGCTTCGCTGTTAGGGCGTGACTTCGTCACTG
>NZ_JBEOPI010000047.1:0-30633 GCF_040309905.1 Shewanella sp. CAL98-MNA-CIBAN-0140 | reverse complement strand
GTTTTCCTAGATTTAGTTAGGAAATAATCATGTCACATTTGAAGGTTATTGGTATGTGCGGTTAATTGAGCGCTTACAGTTCACTGATTGTTCGTAATTTAAGTAGTGGCGCCCATTTAAAAAGATTTTCAGGTGTTAAATACTGAATATCTTCTTGCCAATAAGGCATTTCAATCAGCTTGCTATAATGGGTTGCATCGGTTTTGTGTGCATGAATTGCTTGTAAAATACTTTCGTTATTCTTTTCAAGAAATTCATTACAGGTTGCCACATCAGTTTGATAACACGATTTTTTGTAATCGCGTAGTAGTTGATCTTCTTCATCATTGAAACTTAATGTAGTGGCCACTTCTTTAGCCGTTACATCCTGAAAAATGCCGATAAAAGTTTGTAAATATACAAAACCATTTTCGCTTGGATCGATAGGCTGTTGCTTTAGCCAGTTTTCAACTAATAGCGTGTTAGGTGACTTTGTTCTGTCTGTTGCATTAATGGCCACTAAACAGACAACAATAAAGACCAGTAAGCTACATATTAGCCCGACAAAAACACCCAAGCCCTTTATTACTTTCAGCATTATGATTTATCCGTAAATCCATGTTAACTTTACATTAACATATTGATTTGCTTTTTATAAGTGCATAACGATTATTGCAACAACTCACGGGCATTAGCCAAGGTATTTTCGGTAATGACATCACCACCTAATAAGCGCGCAAGTTCATTCACCCGTTGATCTTTATCCAAGGCCTGCATGGTGGTTTCTGTACTACCTGCTTTATTGAATTTGTTGACAAACATATGCTGATGACCGTTACCCGCCACTTGTGGCAAATGAGTCACGCACAAAACTTGAGTCGACTCGCCAAGGCTGCGTAACATACGGCCAACAACCGAAGCGGTAGGACCCGAAATGCCCACATCCACTTCATCAAAAATAAGCGTCGGAGTGGCGACTTTTCTGGCGGTAATCACCTGAATGCCTAAGCCAATGCGTGATAGTTCGCCGCCTGAGGCTACTTTTGAAATAGGTTGCAAAGGTTGGCCGGGATTAGTGGTAACCATAAACTCAATTTGGTCGCAACCATTTAAGCTGATATTAGTTGCTTCATAGTTAACCTGAATATAGAACTTGCCCTTAGGCATATTCAATTCATGGATTGACTGAGTGACCAATTTATCGAGTTCTTTAGCATAACGGCTACGGCTTTGACTTAGTTTTTGTGCATTGGTTAAATAGGCATTTCTGGTGGCTTCAAGTTGCTGTCTTATACCATCTAATTTAGTTTCGTCGTCAGCAAGTTCGGCCAATTCACTCATCAATGCTTGATGATGTAGCGCCAACTTATCAGCACTCACATGATGCTTACGCGCCAATTGCATTGCCGTTGAAAGGCGTTTTTCTAAATAGGCAAAATGTTCTGGATCAAGCTCTAAACTGCTTAAATAACTTTCAATTTCGCTAGCGCTTTCTTGTACTTGAATTAACGCATCGCTGATCATAGTGCCGATAGGAGCAAGGGATTCATCATAGCCTTGAAGCGTATCAGCAATACTGGCCACTTTATTAAGCAGCGATTCTATATTGCCTTCATCACTTTCGGTCAATAAATGTAAACCAGCTTGGCAACGTTCAATTAAATCTGTGCCATTGGCTAAGCGTTTGTGTTCTTGTTCTATTTCATCAAATTCTTCCAAGCCTAAGTTGAACTCATTAAGCTCTTCTACTTGATATTGCAGCAGCTGTTGACGCGAAATGCGTTCGTGCTGAGCTTGCTCAAGATGCTTTAGCTCGTTTTCCACTTGCTTGCAGCGCTGATAGCTGGCACTGACGGCATCAAGTAACAACTTGTGGTTAGCGTAGCTGTCGAGTAAGGCTAACTGATGATCATTTTTAAGCATGGCATGGTGAGCATGTTGGCCATGAATGCCTATCAGGAGTTGACCAACGGCTTTTAATTGCGAAACCGGGACCGGATTACTATTAATATAGGCTCTAGATCGGCCATCATTATTAATGGTTCGACGTAAAATACATCCATCTTCAGCATCGAGATCGTTATCTTCAAGCCAGCGTTTAGCTAAAGGGACATCGTGGAGCGTAAACCGCGCGCTCACTTCAGTTTTCGTTGCGCCGGGTCTGATGGTATTGGCATCACTGCGATTACCAAGACATAACCCAAGGGCATCGATAGCAATCGATTTACCTGCACCGGTTTCTCCGGTGATGCTTGTCATACCGGCTTTAAAGTCGAGTTCTAAAAAACGCACGATAGCAAAATTATTGATGCTGAGTTGGCAAAGCATAATGAATCCCTTTCAATGAAGCGACTAAACCACTGTATTGATAAACAGTATATACTGTTTTTATATACAGTAAAGTGGTTGGCATAAAAATATCACTGATTATTTTATCGCCTTAACTCGGTCAATTATCAAGCATATGATTTTAAAAGTGTTTCTATTATAGGCAAACTAATAAAAGTGACTAATGTGCCATATAAAATCCCTTGGGCACTGCCATTGGCATTAATTTGGTATCGGTCTGCCAATAAATACACACTTGCTGCAGTTGGTAAGGCTGCTAACAGGACTCCCATAGTCAGTAACTCGTGTTCTACGCCGAAGAGTTTGAGTAATCCAAAGGCAATAAGGGGCTGAATAATTATCTTGAGTAAGTTGATTAAACTCAGTTCTGCAATCAAGCTAAGACTGAACATGTTCGTGATTGACTGATGCCGTAACGCTTTGGCAAGTACCATTCCGATGGCAAACAGTGCACAAGGACTGGAGGTGTTTCCCACTTGGTGCAGCACTAACGCCAGGCTAGCGGGTAAGGTGATATGAAATGCCGATAGGCCTATGCCAATAAGACTGCCGACCACTATCGGGTTTTTATACAGTGCATTAGCCATGATGATGATGGCATGGTCGGTTGATTGTTTATTACGGCTGGCCAGTTCAATAGAGACTAAAGCAAACGCGAACATGAACACCGACAGCAAGCTGGCAATCGCTGCGGCCACTAATGCCATTTTGTGACCCGGGAACAATAGGCTCAGCAATGGAATACCAATAAATGCAGTATTGCCAAACGTGGCGTTTAACGCCCGCATTGCGGCAACCGCTTGCTGCTTAGGCTTGCACCATAGTGATACGCCAATGACCAGCGCATAAGTAATGATCATCGCCAAGCTAAAGCCACCAACAAAGCCCCACTGAATAATGTCTTCAATGTGAGTTTCAGCTAAAACAATGAGTAAAATCGCTGGGAAGGCTATGTAATAGACAAATTGATTGAGGATCAGATCGGTGTCTGGTGGTAAAAGTCTCAATTTCTGAATGATACTGCCGAGAAGCATAATTATAAATACAGCGATTAGCGGGGTAAGAATACTGGACATTCCTCGCAATTCCTTAGCAAAGTGATAATAAGATCACTGTACTGCTTTTTGATAGCAGGATGCAATTAGGCTAAAGTTAAACGAGCGTTTATTTTTGATTTTAAGCTAAAACAGGCCTTTAATACTTTTGATTGGGTAAATATTGTTCATTTAGCGTAAAAAATCACTAAAAAAGTTACTTGTTTTCTTCGATGCGATAATCGTACTAATAATAATCCCCGCCGAGCTTAATGACCGGTCATTCACGTCCAGTTATCGGTTTCTCTATGTGGGTTGCTGCCGCTGACACTGTGATAAAAAATTTTGGCTATGACGCTCAATAAAAAGCCTGGAATAGTTTCCAGGCTAAGTAAAATCTATTGATAGTATTGCTATAGACTAATGCCGATATTAGACACACCCGTTTCGATAATATCTTTACGTAAACCTTTAACCAACTCGATGTTGATCTCAGGATTGGCTTCGATAATGTCGAGTAACATACCTTGTAATTGTTTTTCTTCTTCCATTACTGGGTGTGAAAACACAAATTCATCCAGCGCTTCATCCATTAATGATTCCTCACTAATAGCCTCAATGTAGTTAGCCACAGTACTTGATGATAACTTACTGATATTAGTAATATCTTCTTCAATTTTTCCGTCTATTGCACCCATTAAAGTGGCAATGGCCACTGCAGCATCCATGGCGGGATAAGCACCATAGGCTTCAAATTGGCTTGGATCAGGGGTGTTTTCATCCAGACGTTGCAAATGCACATCAATATTGAATTTAAGCTTTTTGTCATATTGGCTTTGCCATAATAACTCTAATGCCGTGCTTAGGACCTGTGGTTGGCCAAACTCACAGACTTCAGAAAACAGTTGGTAGTTGGGCAGCATTCGTTGGCACAGTGCGAGGGCAAAAAGCTGCTTTTGAGGTAACGATAATGCCTTTAGGCGTTTAAAAAAACCGGTTTTACTGGTCATGGGGTACATCCACTGATAGCTGGTTTATTACTTGATTTGCTGCCGATTCTACCTTAGTTAACTCATCAAGTAACTCTAGTATTTCAGGTTCTAAGTCATCGATGTCAATTTTATGCTTTAATCCTGACTCAATATCCCTACACAGCTTTTGTGTTGTCGGTACGCCGCAATAACATGTTGCACCATGCAGCTTATGTACGGCTTGGAGTAATGTCTGTGCGTCTCTGGCTATGAATGCTGTATCGATAGCGGCTGTTGTTTCGGGTAATGAATGAACCAACATCTTTAACATATCTAAGGCTAAATCTGTTTTTTGGTTCGCTTGGGTTAAACACAAATCCCAATTTAGTACATGGGAATCAAAATGGGTCAATTGTGGTTTAGTTATCCAGCGGCTAATCACCCCTTTTAGTGATAGTTCATCAATGGGTTTGGGTAAAAAACCATCCATACCACTGGCTAAAATATTGTTACGCTCTTCGGCGATAGCGTGTGCCGTTACTGCAATGATGGGCGTATTACGATTGAGTGATTCTGAGCGTATTTGCTGGGTTGCGCTAATGCCGTCAGTTCCAGGCATTTGAATATCCATAAAGATTAAGTCAAACGCTTGTGCCTTAGTTTGCTTTATCGCATCGTCGCCATTATTGACTGTGACCACATTCTCAACTAATTCTTTGAGTAAAGTATCAATTAACTTTAGATTGGCCATATTATCGTCAACGGCTAATACCGATGCTTTCAGGCGTGGCGATGGGTCTGGGCTAATCAGTTCAGGGAGACGCACTGAAGTTGAAGGCACCGGAGGATAGATTAAATGATGTGCTAGGGTAAAATCGCTGACTGGAGTGTTGAGTAATACATCTGCATTGGCTTTGAGCACATTGATGATCATGTCTTGATTTAAACAGTCATGCAATAAAATAAGGCAGTCGGTATGCTGCCTGGCTTGTTGCAAGAAATGGATAAAGACCGTATTGTCCGCAAAACCATGACAGCTCATGATGATGTAATCAAACTTGCTGGTTTTACTTTGTAATACTGATGTGAGGTTTTCTAGATTTGCAACATTAGTGATAATTAATTGCCATGACACTAAGCGGCGATTTAATGTATCGCGGGTTAATTCCCGAGGCTCATACAACAATACTGATTTATGTTGCAATACATCAACGGTAAGTACTTCACCAATTTCGAATTGACTAATCCCAAGCGGCAGAATAAACCAGAAATTTGAGCCTTTATTTGGCGCAGAGGTAAAGCCTATTTGGCCACCCATTTGGTTAATTAAGCGTTTGGTGATCACCAAGCCTAGTCCTGTGCCGCCAAAGCGGCGTGAGATAGATGAGTCGGCCTGGCCAAATGCTTGGAATAGATACTCTTGTTGGCTTTCATTAACACCAATACCGGTATCGATAATTTCGCAGCGTAAGGTGATGTTATCTTCGTCTTGACCTACCAAGTGTATCTTGAGTATTACGCTGCCCTTGTCGGTAAATTTGATAGCGTTACCGACTAAGTTGGTAATAATTTGACTGACTCTCATCGCGTCACCACTGACGCTCTCTGGTACATTCGCGTCGATGTCGATAACCAGTTCTAGGCCTTTCTCTTGGGCGCTACCAGCTATAATCGTCAAGGTTTCTGTGAGTGTTTCACGTAGTGCGAATGGCATTTTCTCTAATACCATTTTACCGGCTTCTAGTTTCGAGAAATCGAGAATGTCGTTGATAATGCCGAGTAAGTTACTGGCACTGCGTTCAATGGTTTTAATGTAGTCGAGCTGGCTGGTATGCAATGGTGTTTTGAGTAGCTGCTTTGCAAATCCAATGACGCCATTAAGTGGTGTTCGTAACTCATGGGACATGTTAGCTAAAAATTCAGATTTTATACGGCTCGCTTCAAGGGCCCGTTTTTTGGCAATGTCGAGCTCAACGTTTTGAATTTCAATCTGTTCAAGGGTTTCACGTAAATCTGAGGTGGCTTGATCAATGTTTTGCTGCATTTCATCGTGATATTCTGACAATGAGCCTGCCATTGCGTTGATGCCTCGTTTAAGCAAGTCAAGTTCACCAATTAAGTTGCCTTCTAGGCGAGTATCAAGCTTACCTTCACGGATTTTGGCGACTACACGAACCATTTCTGTAATGGGGTAGTTAACGTGTTTGACTAAGCGAAAGGTAAAAAACAGGTTAAATTGTACGCCAATTAATACGATAATAAACGCGGCGATTGCCGCTCGATGTTGCTCGAGCAGGGCGTTTTCCTTATTCAGTAATACTGAAATGTATCCTAATATCCGCTCTTGTTGACTGTTGTAAATGGGCTCTACGGTATCATTGACTGAGGAATTGTTATCGATGTTGCCATCACTCGGGCGATTCATACTGGCAACCGGTTTTGGTTCTAAGCCAGTATGAGATATTATTGGCACACGAATGACTAACGTATCGCCAATTGTTTCATTTTCTGTCCCGAGTAAGTTTGCCAAAGCTTGTTTGTAGCGCATAGATTCAAAATCTTTGTGGTAGTGCGAGGTCACAAAGAGTTGGTTTTCGGCATCAAAAACCGCAATAGAGAGGATCAATGATGCGTTGTTAATTTGCGATGCGGCGAGTATACGTTTAGTGGATTCACGATCTTGATTAATAATACTAAATTCACTGGCAATGGCTAACGGTTCAACAATATTGCTGCCTTTTTCAATTAAGGTTTGTTCTAATTCATAAAAGCGGTTTATCGTGAAATAACTTCCAAGTAGAATACCCACTACGATAGTGGGTGCTAACGCAAGTACCAGAACCCAAGAGCGTAGGCTATATTTGGTCATATTGTTGGCACTTTTCATGGTAGTTAGGTGTGTCCCTATTACTAAATCGTTGATATTGCGTCTAGACTGCCAGATATGGCGCACTCTTGACTAGTTTTTTATTCAATACCTGAGGCCGAAATGGCACAATTTTTCCAAGCAAAACCGAACAAATCTAAGCAATTATCAGCAAAGCTCAGCCTCAGCGTGACTCAACTTGACCATTTAGGTGCGGGCATAGCGCAACATCAAGGTAAAATTGTGTTTATTCCTGGTGTGCTGCCAGGAGAGACGGCCACAGTACAATTTGTGGAACAAAAGAAAAGCTATGCTAAGGCCAAGTTAATTGCTATTGATGTGGCATCTGCTCATCGAATCACCCCTCATTGTCCTCATTATCATCAATGCGGCGGCTGTGATTTACAGCATATGGACACGAATGTGCAACGCGATCATAAGCAAACTAGTTTAGTTGATCTCATCAGCAAGCTGTCCAGTGCTAAAACCATTGAAGCCGATATCATCGCAGAACCTTTAGTGGGAGAGGCGTGGCATTACCGTCGACGTGCCAGATTGGCAACATTATTCGATAAAAATTCTCAGCGGCTACAACTTGGATTTCGTGCAGCAAATAGCAATAAAATTGTCTCTATTCAGCAGTGCCCTGTATTAGCAGAGTCTTTATCCGCGTTAATTACCCCATTGGCGGTTAATTTAAATCAACTCAAAGCTAAGGCTAGTTTAGGGCATGTTGAACTTACCCAAGCCGATAACGGTAATTTTGCCGTATTAAGAGTCACCAAAGTCTTGCCAGCATCCGATATTCGTTGGTTAACGGGCTTTGCTGAAAAACATCAACTTAACTTATTATTGCAAGATGATGCTGGTCAATTGACGCAATTGTATCCGTTGTCACAAGCCAATGATGATGTAGTCGCGTTACCTTATTATCATCTTGCACAGGAATCGGTTCGCTGCTCGTTCACGCCAGGCAATTTTGTTCAGGTTAATGGTGCTATTAATCAGGCCATGGTGGATCAAGCCATTGAGTGGTTAGCCCCTCAGGCTGGTGAGCGTATTCTAGACTTGTTTTGTGGTGTGGGTAATTTCAGTTTACCCTTGGCTCGACGAGCTGCAGAGGTTATAGGTGTTGAAGGTGTACCTGAAATGGTGCAACAAGCTAAACAAAATGCTATTGATAACCAGTTAGATAATGTCACCTTTCATCATGCTGATTTGAGTGCCGATTTATCGACACAAACCTGGTTAGGCAAAATTGATAAGCTGTTGCTTGATCCTGCTCGAGCAGGAGCCTTTGAAAGTTTACAATGGTTACAGAAAATGCAACCTAAAAAAGTGGTCTATGTTTCATGTAATCCAGCAAGTTTAGCCCGCGACAGTAGTGTATTATTAGCCAATGGTTATCGTATTGCCCAAGTGGGTTTAGTTGATATGTTCCCGCAGACACACCATATTGAAGCGATGGTGTTATTTGAATTAGATAAATAAACATCAGTTTTAGCCATACACGATAGGTATGCTAAAAATTTGTTCAACTGAGCACTATTGAATTGACAACACAATGTAGATTTTCAAGATAGGCCGTTTAGTTGTTTTAACACCATGTCTGCACCGATTTGAGTGGATGCTATGGTTGAATATCAGTCGGTCATGCGGCTAAGGAAGGGTTCATGGTATCTGTTCGCGAAGCACATTTTAATACGCAAGCATTCCATCTAGATGAATGGGTGGCTCGTTATCTTGTCGATAAAGATGACGCGCAAACCTTATTGGAATTGATCCAGCATGTTGAGGCCTTACCGGTTAAAAATAAACTGGCTCACACCGAGTTGCTGGCACGTGCACGTGAAATGATTGAAATTCTTGCGCCGCTGAATATGGACATTGAAACGCTGCAAGCCTCAGTGTTGTTTTTGCTCCTGGATGCTGGCGTTCTCAATGAAGAGCAAATTATAGCGCAATACGGTGATAATCTTGCCAAATTAGTCGCCAGCGTCGTGACCATGAATGCCATTGGGGCGTTAAAAGTCAGTAAAAACTCACGTGATGCTGAACCGCAAATCGACAATATTCGAAAAATGCTATTGGCAATGGTTGAAGATGTTCGCGCCGTAGTGATCAAATTAGCCGAACGAGTGTGTTTACTGCGCGCGGTAAAAAATTCCGATGAAGAAACTCGGGTGTTGTTAGCGCGTGAAATTGCCGATATCTATGCACCATTAGCAAACCGTTTGGGGATTGGCCAGCTTAAGTGGGAACTTGAGGACATTTCTTTTCGCTATTTACATCCAACGGTTTATAAAGACATCGCCAAACAACTTGATGGCAAGCGTGTTGATCGTGAAGTGTTTATCGACAAATTTGTGACCCAGTTGCAACAGCGTTTAGACAGTGATGATATTCGCGCTAAAGTGTACGGTCGTCCTAAGCACATTTACAGTATTTGGCGCAAAATGAAGGGCAAAGATCTTAAGTTTGATGAGCTTTTTGACGTTCGAGCTGTACGTATCGTTACCGACAGATTACAAGATTGCTATGGTGCATTAGGGGTTGTACACGACCTTTGGCATCATATTCCGCGTGAGTTTGACGATTATGTCGCCAATCCAAAACCTAATGGTTATCAATCTATTCATACTGTGGTTGTTGGGCCTGAAGGCAAAACAGTAGAAATTCAAATTCGTACCGAAGCGATGCATCAAGACGCTGAACTTGGGGTCGCCGCGCATTGGAAATACAAAGAAGGTGCCAGTACCACCAAACAAACGGGTTACGAAGAAAAAATTAATTGGCTGCGTAAAATTTTACAGTGGCAAGAAGATGTGGCCGAAAGTGGTAATTTGGTTGACGAAGTCCGCAGTCAAGTCTTTGAAGACCGAGTGTATGTATTCACCCCTAGCGGAGAAGTCGTCGACTTACCGTTAGGCTCAACTGTGCTCGATTTTGCTTACTATATTCACTCACAAGTGGGTCATAAGTGCATTGGCGCCAAAGTCGATGGCCGCATTGTACCATTCACTTACCAAGTTGAAACCGGTGAGCGTATTGAAATTATCACCTCAAAAACCCCAAACCCTAAACGTGACTGGCTTAATCTTAATTTAGGTTATATAAAATCATCCCGTTCGCGCTCAAAAATACAACATTGGTTTAAACAACAAGACCGCGATAAAAATATTGCCGCGGGTAAAGAGATGCTTGAGTCTGAATTAGCCCGTGTAGGTTTAAAAGTTAAAGACGCAGTCGTGGCGGTTGAGCGCTTTAATTTAAATTCAATGGATGACATGCTGGCTGCCATCGGTGGGGGAGACTTACGCTTAAATCAAGTGGTTAACTTTACTGACACCTTAATTCATAAGGTAGAAGACACTGACGAAGACTTACTTGAAGATATTATAAAGAAAGCGTCAAATAAACCTAAAAGATCGAGTAAAGGCCAAGTTGAAGTCAATGGTGTGGGTAATTTAATGAGCCACATTGCACGTTGTTGCCAACCGGTACCTGGCGATGAGATTTTTGGCTATATTACTATGGGACGGGGTATCTCTGTGCACCGCAGTGATTGCGAGCAAGTAAAAGAGTTAATGCGCGCTCATCCTGAACGTAGCGTGGATGTCATTTGGGGGGAAAACTACTCTGGTGGTTATCGTATCCGCGTAAGAGTCCTTGCCAATGATCGCAGTGGTTTACTGCGAGATTTAACCACAGTGCTTGCAGCAGAAAAATCCAATGTGATGGCCATGAGTTCATCTTCTGATGTTAAAAGCCAAACAGCCACCGTAGAGCTTGAACTTGAGCTGTATAATTTAGATGGTTTATCACGAATTATCGCGAAACTGTCGCAAGTTGATGGTGTTATTGAATCTCGTCGATTATAAATAACCTCATGTATTAATTGAACAGGCATCTACTTATTAGGTGCCTTTTTTTATTAGGTTTCACCCCCAAAAGAGGCCCTTTCTATGGCAGATATTCAATCGTTACTGACCATCATGCAGCAATTACGCAATCCTGATTCTGGTTGCCCTTGGGATCTGGCTCAAGACTTTGCCAGTATAGTGCCCTTTACATTAGAAGAGGCTTACGAGGTCGTTGATACGATTGAGCGACAAGCATGGGAGGAATTACCTGATGAACTGGGTGATTTACTGTTTCAGGTGGTGTTTTATTGTCAACTGGGGCAAGAGCAAGGTAAGTTTGATTTTTCCACCGTGATTGAGCGCATTAGTGATAAGTTGATTCGTCGTCATCCGCACGTGTTTGCCCAGCCAGAAACCGAAGCGACTGTGGCAATCACCAATACCGATGATTTAAGCCACGCGTGGGATAAATTAAAAGGGTCTGAACGTCAGCAAAAACAACTGCACTCCGCTTTAGATGATATTCCCCAAGCATTACCTGCGCTAACCCGAGCACGAAAAATTCAACATCGAGTCGCTAAAGTCGGTTTTGATTGGGCAGAACTGGCCCCTGTGGTTGCCAAAGTACATGAAGAAATAGATGAAGTGCTGGTTGAGGTGAGTAAACGGGATCAAAACCCTGATTTCTATCAGCCTAGGATTGTTGATGAAATGGGTGATTTGCTATTTGCCGTAGTCAATCTCGCCCGTCATTTAAAGGTTGATCCTGAGCAAGCTCTACGCCAAGCCAATCAGAAATTTGAACGTAGATTTCGAGGTGTAGAGCAGCACGTAGCTGAAAACGGCAAACCTATAGAAAACCATACTCTGGACGAATTAGACCGGTACTGGAATGCGGTGAAACAAGATGAAAACGCAAATTAAGCTAAAATTAGCGCGTTTAAGTTTGTCGAAACGAGGTGGCTTTGCTATAATATCGTCCCATCCTAGTGCTTTCTTACAAGCACGTTTTTTTCCAATATATTTCTCAGGTTCAGCATGACTACAAGGTATATCTTCGTTACTGGTGGCGTTGTTTCATCACTAGGTAAAGGCATTGCAGCAGCTTCGCTGGCGGCAATTTTAGAGGCGCGTGGCCTCAATGTAACCATTATGAAACTTGACCCTTATATTAACGTCGATCCGGGTACCATGAGTCCCACTCAGCACGGTGAAGTTTTCGTCACTGAAGATGGTGCTGAAACCGATCTCGACTTAGGTCATTACGAACGTTTTATTCGCACCAAAATGAATCGCCGCAATAACTTTACTACTGGCCGTATTTACGAAGAAGTCATTAGTAAAGAACGTCGTGGTGATTATTTAGGCGCAACGATTCAGGTTATCCCTCATATTACTAATGCCATTAAAGCAAGAGTGTTAGCCGGTGGTGAAGGCCATGATGTGGCGATTGTGGAAATCGGTGGCACTGTAGGTGATATTGAATCATTACCGTTTCTTGAGTCTATTCGTCAATTAGGTGCAGAGCTAGGACGTGAACGCACGTTATTTATGCATTTAACCTTAGTGCCATTCTTAGGCGCTGCAGGTGAAATTAAAACCAAGCCAACTCAGCACTCTGTTAAAGAGTTACGCTCTATTGGTATTGCTCCGGATGTACTGGTTTGTCGTGGCGACCGTGCGGTTCCAGCAATTGAAAAAGCCAAAATCTCGCTATTCTGTAATGTTGAAGAACGGGCGGTTATTTCATTAAAAGACGTAGATAGCATCTATAAAATCCCTGCATTATTACGCTCGCAAGGATTGGATGATCTGGTTATCAAACGTTTCAACCTCGATTGCAACGAAGCCGATTTGTCTGAATGGGAACATGTTATTTACCAAGAAGCTAACCCTAATGGTGAAGTGACCATTGGTATGGTTGGTAAATACATTGAACTACCTGATGCCTATAAATCAGTTAACGAAGCATTAAAGCATGCGGGTATAAAAAACCGTGTGACGGTCAATATTAAATACATCGATTCGCAAACGGTTGAAGCCAAAGGCGAAGAAGTGTTGCAAGGCCTAGACGGTATTTTAGTCCCAGGTGGCTTTGGTGAGCGTGGCATAGAAGGTAAGATTTTTGCTGCTAAATTTGCCCGTGAAAACAAACTACCTTACTTTGGTATTTGTTTAGGCTTGCAAGTGGCGTTAATTGAATTTGCACGTAATGTTGCCGGTTTAGAAGGTGCACATTCAACGGAGTTTAATCAGCAGACTCCACATCCAGTGGTAGGGTTAATCACTGAATGGATTAACGATGATGGCGATATTGAACAACGTCATGAATCGTCTGACTTAGGTGGCACAATGCGTTTAGGCGCACAGCTTTGCCATTTGAAAGAAGGCTCTAAAGCTGCAATAGCTTACAAGTCAAATACTTGTGTTGAACGCCATCGTCATCGTTACGAAGTTAACAATAATTATATTGAGCGTTTAGAACAAGCGGGCCTAATATTCAGTGGATTGTCTTCTGATCGTAAATTGATTGAGATGATTGAGCTTGCTGATCATCCATGGTTTGTTGCGGGTCAATTCCATCCAGAATTCACCTCAACACCGCGCGATGGGCATCCATTATTTGAAGGGTTTATTGCCGCTTCTTATGCGTATCAAAAACGCGACATCGTTTAATCAACAAGCCGTTAATGCATGCATTAACGGCTTTTTTATTCAAAATGCTTGCGCGAGATCAAATAATCGCACCTATGATCTCAAACGAGAGTGAAAACTAAGTTGAAGCAAAGTCCAATTAGATTTATCCTAAGCACAAATCGAATTTAAATTACAAAACTGAAAGTTACATACCAATAAATCTGCTTTTCTGAGTGTTTTATGCTTTTGTATTGGTATTAACTTTTTATTTCTTTTAATTTTTTAATTTACTTACACAAAGTACGAGGGAATTATGGCTAACATCATTAAAGTGATTGGTCGCGAGATTATGGATTCGCGTGGTAACCCAACGGTTGAAGCAGAAGTGCATTTAGAAGGTGGTTTTGTGGGTATGGCTGCGGCACCATCTGGCGCCTCTACCGGTAGTCGCGAAGCATTAGAGCTTCGTGATGGCGACAAAACACGTTACTTAGGTAAAGGTGTACTTAAGGCCGTTGCTGCTGTAAATGGCCCAATTGCTGCAGCGCTTAAAGGTAAAGATGCATTGGCTCAAGCTGAACTTGACCAAATCATGATTGACTTAGATGGCACAGAAAACAAAGCAAAATTTGGCGCTAACGCGATTCTTGCTGTGTCTCTTGCGGCTGCTAAAGCGGCTGCGGCAGCTAAACACGTACCTTTATATGCTCACATTGCTGATTTAAACGGTACACCTGGTGTTTACTCTATGCCACTTCCAATGATGAATATCATCAATGGTGGCGAGCACGCAGATAATAGCGTTGATATTCAAGAGTTCATGATCCAACCCGTTGGTGCTAAGACTTTCCGTGAAGGCTTACGTATGGGCGCGGAAGTATTCCACAGCTTAGCTAAAGTGCTTAAAGCTGACGGTCACTCAACGGCTGTGGGTGATGAAGGTGGTTTTGCGCCTAACCTAGCCTCTAACGAAGCGGCACTTGCTGCAATCAAAGTGGCTGTTGCAAACGCTGGTTACGAGTTAGGTAAAGACATCACGTTAGCGATGGATTGTGCTGCATCTGAGTTTTACGACAAAGAAGCAAATATTTACGATCTTAAAGGTGAAGGCAAAAAATTCACTTCTGAAGAATTTAATTTCTTCTTACAAGATCTTACTACACGTTACCCAATCGTTTCTATCGAAGATGGTCTTGACGAGTCTGACTGGGATGGTTTCGCTCACCAAACTAAACTAATGGGCGATAAAATCCAATTAGTGGGTGACGATCTATTCGTAACAAATACAAAAATTCTTAAGCGTGGTATCGACAATGGTATCGCTAACTCTATCCTAATTAAATTCAACCAAATCGGTACATTAACTGAAACCTTGGCTGCCATTAAAATGGCTAAAGATGCAGGCTTTACTGTTGTAATCTCTCACCGTAGTGGCGAGACAGAAGATTCAACGATTGCTGATTTAGCTGTTGGTACCGCGGCAGGCCAAATTAAAACAGGGTCACTAAGCCGTAGTGACCGTGTTGCGAAATACAACCAATTGCTACGTATCGAAGAAGCCCTAGGTTCAAAAGCACCTTACAACGGTCTTAAAGAAGTGAAAGGCCAAGCATAATTTTTTTTGCTTTAACTGAAAAAGGCCACCACTGGGTGGCCTTTTGTGTTGTACTATAACGGACATGTTTTCTAGGGGTTACTTCGACATAACTTAATATTATGAAACGATTACTATTTTTACTGATTTGTTTATTGTCACTTTTACAGTACCGACTTTGGCAGGGCGATAACAATTTTTCAGAATATGTCGTGCTGCAAACCCAAATAGCGGCCCAAGAACAAAGTAATGATAAGCTAGTCGCTCGAAATCAAATCCTCAAAGAAGAGATTATCGATTTAAAACGTGGCACCGAAGCGATTGAAGAACGTGCCCGCAACGAGTTGGGTATGGTTAAAGAAGGCGAAACGTTTTATCGGGTAGTAGGCAGTGAACTACGTGAGCTAAACCAATTTAATCGTTAATACTGTGTAACACCGCAGGCAAAACTCTTAATCATATTACTTTCAATTTTGGTACTGCTAATATGCTAAACAATCCTCGTTCTATTATTGCTATTGTTCCTGCCGCGGGTGTTGGTAGCCGCATGGGGGCTGATAAACCTAAGCAATATTTAATGCTTGGGCAACAAAGCATCCTCGCACATACATTAGATGCATTATTGGCTCATTCTGAAATAGACTTGGTGGTGGTAGCTCTACACCCAGAAGATAAGTATTTCAGTAAGTTACCACAATCTCAACATCCTAAGTTAACCCAAGTCATTGGTGGTGAAGAACGCGCTGATTCTGTTTTAGCGGCATTAGATTATGCACAGACTCTTAATCCTAATGCGTGGGCTCTGGTTCATGATGCCGCAAGACCTTGTGTAAGCCACGAAGATATTACCCAATTGATTGAGTCTGTACACATTCATCCTCAAGGCGCCATTCTTGCTGCGCCAGTTCGTGACACCATGAAGCGAAGTGACGCTAGTGGTCATATTGTCAGTACTGTCGATCGCGCGTTGCTATGGCATGCATTAACCCCACAGTTTTTTCCCGTATCATCTTTACGCAGCCATTTATCGGCCGCACTAGCGGCCCATGTCTCTATTACCGATGAAGCCAGTGCAATGGAATGGGCGGGAGTCATGCCGGGTCTGGTTCAAGGCCGAATGGATAACATTAAAGTGACTCATCCAGATGATTTACAGTTGGCGGCCTTGTTTATGTCACAAAAATAAATTGAACAGTTATAAACAACACTTGTTAATATCGCCTCATAACAAGTTAATATAAGGTTTTAAATGAATATTCGTATTGGTCATGGTTTTGATGTGCATAAGTTTGGCGGTGATAACCCACTCATTTTAGGTGGTGTGACGGTTCCTTATGACAGTGGGCTCATCGCCCATTCTGACGGTGATGTGGTATTGCATGCTATTAGTGATGCGATATTAGGCGCGATGGCGTTAGGGGATATAGGTCAACATTTTCCTGATACGGATGCCGACTTTGCGGGTGCCGATAGTCGTGTGTTATTAAAACACTGTTATCAACTTGCACTGCAAAAGCAATTTATATTAGGTAATTTAGATGTCACCATTATTGCTCAAGCACCTAAGATGGCGCCACATATTGAGGCTATACGTCAGTGCCTTAGTGCCGATTTACAAACGGATATCGATAACATTAATGTTAAAGCGACGACGACCGAGAAACTCGGTTTTACTGGACGTAAAGAAGGCATTGCTGTTGAAGCTGTTGTGTTGATGACGAGTCGATAACCTACAAAATATAGAGAATTCTGGCACATGAAAGAATTACATTACCTTTTTGGTAAACCAATAAGCCAAGCTGATTTACGTACCTATAATAGCGATTTTATTGTTAAAGAAATTTTGCCTTTTACGCCAACAGGCGAAGGCGAGCATCATATGCTCCATGTGCGTAAAAACGGCATGAATACGGTCTATGTTGCTGAAATATTGGCTAAGTTCGCTAAAGTTCATCCGAAAGAAGTGACCTTCGCTGGCCAGAAAGATAAAAATGCTATTACCGAACAATGGTTTGGGGTACGTATTCCGGGTAAAGAAACCCCTGAGTGGACAGAGCTTAATAATGAGAAATTAACGATTTTGTCGAGCAGCCGCCACAGTAAAAAACTGCGTATAGGCGCCTTGATCGGAAATCGGTTTGTGCTGACATTACGCAATATAACCGATATTGCCGATGTTGAAACACGTCTACAACAGATTGCTAAGTTAGGTGTACCCAATTACTTTGGCGAGCAACGTTTTGGCCACGACGGTAAAAACCTCATTTGGGGTCGACAAATGCTCAGCGGTGGTCGCAACGTAAAAGATCGTCATAAACGCAGCATGTATTTATCAGCAGTACGTTCCAATGTGTTTAATCAAGTGGTGTCATTTCGTTTAGCCCATCATCATACTGACACATTAGCAGGCGATTGCGTGATGTTAGCTGGCAGTAAAAGCTATTTTACCGCTGAAACGTGGGATGAGGTTCTCAATAGTCGCTTAGCAGAAAAAGATATTCAACTTTCAGCCCCGTTGTGGGGCAAAGGTATACCATTAGCGCAAGCCGAAGCATTAGCCGTTGAACTGGCACCATTAACAGATTTATCAACTGACTTGCAAGGACTCGAAGATGCGGGCTTATCACAAGAAAGACGACCCTTATTGCTTGAGCCTCAAGGGATAAAATGGCAGTTTGAAGCGAATATACTTACCCTTGAGTTTGTGTTGCCGGCCGGCAGTTATGCCACGTCGATGTTACGTGAACTTGCTGATTATCAAGATATTCAAGAATCACAGCGAAAAGAGATGGTTGCGGATCAACAAGCACAATCCAATGAAGAGTGCTAATGAATGATTAATATTTTAGTCAGTAATGATGATGGTGTGAGTGCGGCCGGTATTATTGCGTTAAGTAACGCACTGAGCGAGTTTGCCCAAGTGTTAACAGTTGCACCTGATCGTAATTGTTCGGGTGCGAGTAACTCATTAACCTTAACTAATCCATTGAGAATCAATAATTTAGGTAATGGCTATATTGCTGTTAATGGCACTCCAACTGACTGTGTTCATCTCGCTATTAGGCAGCTGTGCCTTACGGAACCCGACATAGTGGTTTCCGGTATTAATGCCGGTGCGAATATGGGAGATGACACCTTATATTCAGGTACCGTTGCCGCTGCAATGGAAGGGCGTTTTTTAGGTCTGCCAGCCATAGCGGTGTCTCTCGTGGGAAAATCATTAATTCATTACGATACTGCTGCGGTTTATGCGACTAAAATTGTAAAAGGGTTGTTGGCTCATCCTATTAGTCGTGATCAAATGTTAAATGTTAATGTCCCCGATTTACCGATAGCAGAAATTAAAGGGATTAAAGTCACCCGTTTAGGTGCACGGCATAAAGCAGAAGGTATGATAAAAACCCAAGATCCAGCGGGTAAAGATATATACTGGCTTGGGCCTGTTGGAAGTGAACAAGATGCAGGTGAAGGGACCGATTTCGATGCAGTAGCAGCAGGATATGTATCAATAACCCCCCTAACAGTTGATTTGACGGCATACAATCAACTTGATGGATTAGCCGATTGGATAATAAAAATATGACACCGGTAGCTTCAACATCAGCAATAAATTTGGCCAAGAAATTGTCTGATGCAGGGATCCGACATCCTGCCGTATTGCATGCTGTAGCAATAACACCACGGGAATTGTTCCTTGATGGTGCATTAGCTCATAAGGCGTATGAAAATACTGCATTACCAATCGGGCAGGGACAGACAATTTCACAACCTTACATTGTGGCTCGAATGACTGAGCTTCTGTTACAGCATAACCCTCAAAAAGTATTAGAGATTGGAACCGGTTCAGGCTATCAGGCTGCTATTTTAGCATCGTTAATTCCAGAGTTATGCACTATTGAACGTATCAAAGCATTACAAATACAAGCTCGTCAAAGACTAAAGCGCCTAGACCTACATAATGTATCATTCAAATATGGCGACGGTTGGCAAGGGTGGCCAAATCGAGGGCCATTTGATGGCATTATGGTGACGGCCGCTGCAGCAAGGGTACCTCAAGCATTGCTTGAACAATTATCTGACCGTGGTGTATTAATTATTCCGGTGGGAGAAGACACCCAACAATTGCTTAAAATTACCCGTGTCGGACAGGCATTCCAATCTGAGATCATTGAGTCAGTTAAATTTGTTCCTTTAATTAATGGCGATTTGGCATAGTTAACCTCAGCTCTTTGTCCTGCTATATCTATTGCATTGCAATAGGCAAGCTATTGACGCGCAATGGGCCTTGTTGGCAACACAAATGGCAAGTTTGATATTGCAGACTTGGCGTAAACCTGTTTTTATCGATTTATCCCGTCTCTTATCCCGAGTTGAGCTTAGTCAACATGATAAAATGAGGTTTGATACATTAACGATATTTTCGTTTGCAACAAGCTTGTTTTAGCCTAACAATCACGTACCTCTCCTAAAAGGATTTTGTTTGATGAATACCGGTTGGCCACACTTTTTGGTCTTAGCAATTATGCTCACTGGATGCAGCTTTCAAGCTGATCGTCCCGCGCCGGTTGACAGTTTATCGTCAAATAATCATGGTCCTCGTTATCATAAAGGCTCATTAAAAACGAACAAATACAAAGTAAAGAAAGGTGACACGCTTTATTCAATTGCTTGGGGGGCAGGGCGTAATTTTGTGGACGTTGCCCGTTTGAACCATTTATCGTCTCCTTACATTATTTATCCTGGGCAAGTACTTAATTTAGCGGCCACTAATAATCGTCCATCGACAACCGTTCGAGCACCTCAACCTTATGTTACTTCTGTACAAACACAAGCCGTTACCAAACCATATATTTCGAGCTCAAATCGTTCTCAATTAGAAACAATCAAACCGAAGGATATTCCAAAGCCAAGCCCAGCAGTAGTTTCAGCCAGAACGAAAAAAGTTCTTGATCACAAAGTCAAGCCTGCGTATTCTGTAACAACTACCCAACAAACAATTAACCAAAGTGCAATAGGTTCTGTCGCAAATTTGCCACAGCAAGTTCAGCAATGGCACTGGCCAGTTAGAGGTCGAATAGTTGGATATTTTTCGGCATCAGAACAAGGCAATCAAGGGATAAAGATTGCTGGTAACCGCGGCGATATTATTAAAGCCGCAGCAGATGGGAGAGTCGTGTATGCAGGTAATGCACTGCGCGGGTATGGCAACTTAGTGATTATCAAGCATAATGATGATTTTTTAAGTGCTTATGCGCATGCCGACACGATACTGGTTAAAGAAAAGCAATATGTGAGTGCAGGTCAAACAGTTGCAAAAATGGGCAGTACCGGGACTAATCAAGTTATGCTTCACTTTGAAGTGCGCTTTCATGGTAAGTCTGTCAACCCATTACGATATCTACCTAAACAGTAATTGTTTAGTCACATAATTAACGGAGGATAAGCAATTGCAGTAGATTAAATAACATAAATTAGGTTTGGGAGAGCAATTATGAGCCGCAAAAATAATACTGCTTCAGCAGAATATCTTGTCGATCTAGCTAAACAACCACCGGGAGATACAACCGATCACCGTGATTTGGTACAACAACTCGAGATTGAAGAAAAAGTCCAAGATGACTTACAGAAAAATTTAGATGCTACTCAATTATATTTAGGTGAGATAGGTTTTTCTCCGCTACTGACTGCAGAGGAAGAAGTGTTTTTTTCACGTAAAGCCCTCAAAGGCTGCGAAAAATCTCGCAACCGCATGATCGAAAGCAACCTTCGCCTTGTCGTTAAAATTTCCAGAAGATATAACAATCGTGGTTTAGCGCTACTCGATCTTATCGAAGAAGGTAACTTAGGTTTAATCAGAGCGGTAGAAAAATTTGACCCTGAACGTGGTTTCCGATTCTCCACTTATGCAACATGGTGGATTAGACAAACCATCGAACGAGCGATAATGAACCAGACTCGCACTATCCGTTTACCCATCCATATTGTTAAAGAATTAAATGTGTACTTGCGCACAGCAAGACAACTTGCTCAAAAACTTGACCATGAACCTACCGCAGAAGAGATTGCCGAAAAATTAGATGTATCCACTGGTGATGTCAGTCGCATGTTAAAACTAAATGAAAGAATTACCTCGGTAGACTCGCCATTTAGTGGCGATAATGAGAAAGCATTAATAGATGTCATTGCTGATGATGATTCCGTCGGTCCAGATTATCGCGTACAAAATGAAGATTTATCTAATTCGATTGTAGAGTGGTTAAATGAGCTTAATACTAAACAACGTGAAGTGCTGGCGAGACGTTTTGGTTTACTCGGATATGAACCTTCAACATTAGAAAATGTCGGTGCTGAAATCGGGTTAACCCGTGAGCGAGTGCGCCAAATTCAAGTTGAAGCTCTCAAACGCTTAAAAGATTTACTTGGCGCGCAAGGGCTTTCAGTTGAAGCATTATTCAGAGACTAATGAATATTGAATCGATAATTGTTCAATAAGTACAGCTTAAGGTTTTGTCGGTATTCGGGTTGAGAACCTATATGAGTGGTTAATACTCCATCTCATGTATTTAGGTTTATCTCGTTAATTTATTTGAGCTTAATCGATGTAAACGTAAGCTCAATCGTTTGTTAAGATAAAAAGTTTGTTAAACAATTTGCCTCACCCCCCCCGATGTTTTTTGACGCCGCGTCCCCACTTTTAGTCCATTTCAGTCTCTCGTTTTTAGTCTCTCATTATTCCTGCTTATTGTGTCAGCCTATCATTGTTGCTGTGCTACATGGTCGCGAAATGCAGTATTGGAGTGGAAGCCTTGGCCGACTTCCACGGTTTCAATAACCTCAACTCGGTATAAGAGATGGGTAAGCTACCAAACGGCATTATTTGTTAACTTACGTTATTTGTTAGCTTACGTTATTTAAACGCTTTAATTCATATAAATAATCTAATGCCTGTTTAGGGGTTAAATCATCAGGATTAATTTGCGCTAACTTGTCCAACACTGGCGACGGCTCTGGTATTGGAGGTAATAAATTCATGCTCACTTGGGTCGGATTTTGCTGTGATAAACTCATGTCACGGTTTTCAAGTTGATGCAGTTTTTGTTTTGCCGCTTTAATGACTGAGGCCGGAACACCTGCGAGCGCCGCAACTTGCAGACCATAACTTTTACTTGCCGCACCTTCTTGTACCGAATGCATAAAAGCAATGGTGTCATCGTGTTCTATGGCATCTAAGTGCACATTAATCACTGACGGTAACAGTTCGGGCAGTTGGGTGAGTTCAAAATAATGAGTGGCAAATAATGTCAGTGCACTAAGGTTTTTAGCGAGATATTCTGCAGCAGACCACGCGAGCGCTAACCCATCATAGGTTGAAGTACCACGGCCTATTTCATCCATCAACACCAAACTGTTTGCGGTTGCATTATGCAAAATGTTGGCGGTTTCGGTCATTTCAACCATGAAGGTTGAGCGACCCGATGCCAAATCATCAGAGGCACCAATGCGGGTAAAAATACGGTCAATCTCACCTATTTGAGCAGAATCTGCGGGCACAAAACAGCCAATGTGTGCCATTAATGTAATGAGCGCCACTTGACGCATATAGGTTGATTTACCGCCCATATTAGGACCGGTAACGATTAGCATTTGCCGTTGCGGTGTTAAAGCGACAGGGTTAGCAATAAACGCCGCTTGGCTGACTCGTTCAACCACTGGGTGGCGACCCGCATCAATATGAATACCAGTTTCGTGAGTCATTTGCGGACATTGGTAATTAAAGGTCTGGGCACGTTCTGCAAAATTACTCAATATATCAAGTTCTGCAGCAGCAGTAGCAAACTGCTGTAACTCTTGTAATTTTGGCAGTAATAAGTCAAACAGCTGTTCCCAAAGTTGTTTTTCAAGTGCGAGTGCTTTTCCCTGACTTGAGAGTACTTTTTCTTCGTATTCTTTCAACTCTGGGGTGATATAACGCTCAGTCCCTTTAAGTGTTTGGCGGCGTTGATAACTCAGTGGCACTCTGTCTGACTGTAAACGGCTCACTTCAATATAGTAACCATGGACGCGGTTATAACCCACTTTTAAGGTATTAATCCCTGTTTGTTGTTTCTCGCGAGCTTCAAGTTCGATTAAATAATCACTTGCCCCTTCACTTAACTTTCGCCATTCGTCTAATTCATTATTGTAGCCAGTACGGATAACGCCACCATCACGAATTAACATGGGCGGATTGTCTACAATAGCGCGTGCTAATAGGTCGTGTTGTTGTGGGAATTCACCTAATAATTGGACTAATGTACTCAATCGAGGTTGCTGGCATACCGCTAAGGTTTGCTGGATCTCAGGCAGAAGTGTTAATGCTTGCTTTAAACGTGAAAAGTCACGTGGTCTGGCGCTGCGTAGTGCCAAACGTGCCATAATACGTTCAATATCACCTAAGCTTTTTAGCTGTTCATGTAGCGTCTGATATAAGTCTCGCTCAATCAATTCGCTGACAGCGTTATGGCGATATTGAATCGTTTGGCGATGTCGTAATGGTTCGTGGATCCAGCGCTGTAACATGCGGCTTCCCATAGGGGTTGCGGTATTATCTAATACCCACGTAAGAGTGTTCTCACGTCCGCCAGACAAGTTTTGTGTTAATTCTAAGTTACGTCGAGTCGCGGCATCTAAAATTATCGATTCCGATTGATTAAAACGTACAATGGCGTTGATATGTGGCAACGCCATTTTTTGAGTATCTTTTACATACTGCATTAAACAACCTGCAGCTTGTAACGCCAATCGAGCATCACTCATCCCAAAACCATGTAAATCTTTGGTGCCAAATTGACTGAGCAGTAAATTCACACAAGTATCGTACTCAAACTCCCATTCTGGACGGCGACGAATGCCTTTCATATTATTGATTAATAACATGTCAGTAAAATCTTCACTGTAAAGTAATTCGGCAGGATTCGTGCGTTGTAATTCAGCTTCTAATGCTTCACGGGTGGGTAACTCTGCAACCACAAAACGACCTGATGAAATATCCAGTGTGGCATATCCAAATCCGTTTTTACCTTGATAAAGTGCCGCCAGTAAATTGTCTTGTTTTTCTTGCAGTAGGGCTTCGTCGGTTAGAGTGCCTGGAGTGACAATACGCACGACTTGGCGTTCTACTGGACCTTTTGATGTTGCGGGGTCACCAATTTGCTCACAAATGGCCACAGACTGACCTATGTTAACTAATTTTGCTAAATAGCCCTCAACGGCATGATAGGGAATACCTGCCATGGGAATAGGATCGCCGCCACTTTTCCCGCGAGCGGTGAGAGAAATGCCCAACATTTCAGAAGCGCGTTTAGCATCATCGTAAAACAGTTCATAAAAATCACCCATCCGATAAAACAATAACATATCAGCATGAGCAGCTTTTAAGCTCAAATACTGACGCATCATCGGGGTGTGTTTTTCTAAATCGCTGGTATCAATTACTGTCATTATGAACACTTCACTATTTAATCAATCTTAGGGGGCGTAATTTTATGGGGCTAATCTTAACAATATTTGTCCCCAGCGTATAAATAGATTCATAATAAAAAGTATATCTGGATAAAATATTGATGTGAAAAGGCAATTATCACAGGTTAAAAAATAAATTGCGCTCAGCACTTGATACTGTATGACTATACAGTATACTGATGAACATACTGAAATGGTTTACATCATTTCACCTAAGTCAAAACAGCATTTTACTAAACGTATTGAATGCCTTAGAGGGTTTTATAATGAAGGTTGATCCAAATAAAGAGAAAGCACTTGCCGCCGTTTTAAGTCAGATTGAAAAGCAATTTGGTAAAGGCTCAATTATGAAGTTGGGCGAAGATCGCACAATGGATGTTGAAACTATCTCTACCGGTTCACTTTCATTGGATGTCGCTCTAGGTGCGGGTGGTTTGCCACTGGGACGTATCGTTGAAGTCTACGGCCCAGAGTCATCAGGTAAAACGACGTTAACTCTGGAAGTGATTGCAGCGGCGCAACGCGAAGGTAAAACCTGTGCGTTTATTGATGCTGAGCATGCACTTGACCCTATTTATGCCAAAAAGCTAGGCGTAGATATTGATAACTTACTTTGTTCACAGCCAGACACCGGTGAGCAAGCATTAGAAATTTGTGATGCGTTAACCCGCTCTGGTGCTGTCGACGTTATTGTGGTCGATTCTGTTGCAGCGTTAACGCCAAAAGCTGAAATTGAAGGTGAAATTGGTGATTCGCATATGGGCCTAGCCGCTCGTATGATGAGCCAAGCAATGCGTAAACTTGCTGGTAACCTCAAGCAATCTAATACTTTGCTTATTTTCATTAACCAAATTCGGATGAAAATTGGTGTTATGTTCGGTAGTCCAGAAACGACTACTGGTGGTAACGCGCTTAAGTTCTACGCTTCAGTTCGTTTAGATATTCGTCGTATAGGTGCAATTAAAGAGGGCGACGAAGTCGTGGGTAATGAAACCCGCGTTAAAGTGGTTAAAAACAAAATTGCCGCTCCATTCAAGCAAGCTGAATTTCAAATTCTTTATGGACAAGGTATTAATCGTACCGGTGAGTTAGTTGACTTAGGCGTTGCTCATAAGCTGGTTGATAAAGCGGGTTCTTGGTACAGTTACAAAGGCGAAAAAATTGGTCAAGGCCGCTCTAATGCGGGTAAGTTTCTAACTGAAAACCCAGCCATTGCCAGTGAAATCAATACCACTCTTCGTGCTATGTTATTGAACGGTGGTGCTAATGCATCAGGCTCAAAAACTGAAAATGATGAGAATGTCGATCTTGAAACTGGCGAGGTATTCTAAGCCAGTCAGTCAAATATATCGCGGTAGCGCATCTTGCGCGCCGCGAATATTCCCGCCATGAAATATCCTGTAAGTACATACGCACTTAATGATGTTCCTAATGATGAGTCAGTATAATGACCCTAACAATAGTGATTAGCAGTTAACGATCCTATCACTTCAATATGTTTTTTATCATTGAGTACATGAGTACATGAGTACATGAGTACAGCATAAGTGTTAATGGTATTAATACTTATACCCCGTAGTTATTCACTGTTTTAACATCAACGTCCAACAAAGCCCACCTCAAGTAGCCATTTTTATATCTGCAACTTACGCGTAGCAACACACGACTCGTTAAAGCAGCCAGCCTCTTATTGATTACTTTTTACTGCTAATTTGTGTTCATGAACAAATTACTTTCTGTTAAGACCCGCTAATATTTATTGCACTCAATCTAATAGCCCTATTTATAACGCCTAATTGCAATAGTAATGCCTATGGTCAGTGGATTTTAATATTTGCTTGTTATTGGCTACTCTTATGGATTTCAACTAAGAGGGGAATCAAACCACTCATCTCGCATGTTGACGTAAATTCAGTATATAATGCCAACATTTACTGGCTTGCATGCCAAGCTCGTTACTTTTGTATTTTCTCTATTCAGGACCATTTATGTTTCAGACTACAGCAGAGTTAAGAAGTGCATTTTTAAAGTACTTTGAAGATAACGGACATCAGGTTGTTGATAGCAGCTCGCTCGTTCCCACCAATGACCCAACACTGTTATTTACCAATGCGGGCATGAACCAATTTAAAGATGTGTTCCTCGGTATGGATAAGCGTAATTACAGCCGCGCAACAACATCTCAGCGTTGTGTTCGTGCGGGCGGTAAGCATAATGATCTTGATAATGTGGGTTATACCGCTCGTCACCATACCTTTTTTGAAATGCTAGGTAACTTCAGTTTTGGCGATTACTTTAAAGAAGATGCGATTCGATTCGCATGGACCTTTTTAACCGAAACACTCAAGCTGCCAAAAGAACGCTTATGTGTCACCATTTATGAAACAGATGACGAAGCCTATGACCTATGGACTAAAAAAATTGGTGTGTCAGCTGAAAACATGATCCGTATTGGCGATAACAAAGGTGCATCGTTTGCGTCAGATAACTTCTGGCAGATGGGTGATACCGGACCTTGTGGCCCTTGTAGCGAGATTTTCTACGATCATGGCGATCATATTTGGGGTGGCCGCCCTGGCACACCTGAAGAAGATGGCGATCGCTTTATTGAAATTTGGAATATTGTATTTATGCAGTATAACCGTCAAGCAGACGGTGAAATGTTGCCACTACCTAAACCTTCAGTCGATACCGGCATGGGTATTGAGCGTATTGCTGCCATTATGCAGGGTGTACATTCAAACTACGAAATCGATATTTTTAAGCAGTTGATTGCTCAAGCCGCTAATATTATTGGTATTACTGATTTAGAAGATAAGTCACTACGCGTCATCGCTGATCATATCCGTTCATGTGCATTTTTAATTGCCGATGGTGTGATGCCATCAAATGAAGGCCGCGGTTACGTATTACGTCGCATTATTCGCCGAGCTGTTCGCCATGGCAATAAGCTTGGTGCGACTGACGCCTTTTTCTATAAATTAGTGCCAACGCTTATCAGCGTAATGGGCGATGCCGCAAATGGGTTAACACAATCTCAAGCCATTGTTGAAAAAGCCTTAAAAGCCGAAGAAGAGCAGTTTGCCCGTACCCTTGAGCGCGGTTTAGTGATTTTAGATGGCGCGCTGAACACCCTCCAAGGTGATACTTTAGATGGCGACACCGTATTTAAGCTGTATGACACCTATGGTTTCCCTATTGATTTAACGGCTGATGTTTGTCGTGAACGCGATATTAATGTTGATGAAGCCGGCTTTGACGTTGCAATGGCGCAGCAAAGAAGCCGTGCGCAAGCCGCAGGTAACTTTGGTGCAGATTATAATAGTCAGCTAATTATTGATGCACAAACCTCTTTCAGTGGTTATACCGAACTCACAGGGCAGCCGAACGTAATTGCTTTATATGTTGACGGTAAAGCGGTTGATACCGTGGTTGCGGGTCAAGATGCCGTTGTCGTATTAGACAACACCCCATTTTATGCTGAGGCAGGTGGGCAGGTGGGTGATAAAGGCCAACTGACAGCCGATGGTGTGGTATTTAACGTTGCTGATACGCATAAGTTTGGTCCGGCTACAGGTCATGAGGGTCAATTAACTCAAGGCCAATTAGTGCTAGGCCAGCAGTTAACCGCGCAAGTGGATAAAAAGTTACGTCATCGTACTCAGTTAAATCATTCCGTGACTCACTTATTGCATGCTGCATTACGCCAAGTGTTAGGTTCTCATGTGTCTCAAAAAGGCTCATTAGTGAACCCTGAACGCCTACGTTTTGACTTTGCTCATTCTGAAGCGCTCAAACCATCAGAGTTGAAAGCTGTAGAAGACTTAGTTAACACCCAAATTCGCCGTAACCATGCACTTTGCACCACTGAAATGGCCATTGATGAAGCTAAAGAAAAAGGCGCAATGGCATTATTTGGTGAGAAATACGATGATCAGGTACGTGTTGTCACTATGGGCGATTTCTCTATCGAGTTATGTGGCGGTACTCATGTTGGCCGCACGGGCGATATTGGTTTATTTAAAATCACTTCAGAGGGCGGTATTGCTGCAGGTGTGCGTCGTATTGAAGCCGTCACGGGTGTTGCTGCTATGGCTTATATTGCCGATCAGCAAGCCGTGTTAGATGAAACCGCGCAACTACTTAAATCAGACAGTGCATCTGTTGTGGCTAAATTAAAAGCGCAGTTAGATAAAGTCAAACAGTTAGAAAAAGAGTTGTCTCAGTTGAAAGATAAGTTAGCCGCAGCAGCCAGTGCCGATATGGCTGGGGATGCAGTGGAGATAAATGGTGTTAAACTATTAGTTAAACAGCTTAATGGTATTGACCCAGGTTCACTCCGTGGTTTACAAGATGAGCTAAAGCAAAAACTAAAGTCTGCGATTATTGTGCTCGGCACAGCTAAAGACGGTAAAGTGAATTTAATTGCTGGCGTCAGCAATGATTTAACTAAAAAGGTCAAAGCGGGCGAGCTCGTGGCAATGGTTGCACAACAGGTTGGTGGTAAGGGCGGTGGTCGTCCAGATATGGCACAAGCGGGTGGTTCTCAGCCTGAGAATCTAGCCGCAGCATTAGCCCTTGTGGAACCATGGGTAAACGAACGTTTACGTTAATGAAATCTGTAGATTAGCGTTTTTGATAGCAATTGAGACATGGAGTCTAAGATATGCGACTTTATGTCTTGAGTGCCATGAGCAGATTTGGCATAGTGAACTATCTTGCTAGCAGTAAAAGCGTTTAAAAGGATTGTTAGTTGGACAGTACTTATTGTGTGCTCAAATATAGCACTTGGTATTTGTTTTCCCTTCCTATCGTTTTTGTTATTGGTTTGCTGTAATGAATTATTTAACAACTGAGTGGTATAACGTAAATTGGTTTAATTTACGTTAATCTCGTTTTAAAAGACGACCAATCGTCAAATTTTATGATTTCCTAATAGAATATGCTTTATAAACTGACGTATTTTGAAATTGATACTATGATACTATGATTTTATGTAAAGCAAACCTTATAATGAGCGCATATTACGGATAAAGCGTGTTATGCAGATCGAACTAAAGGAGCAATCGAATGCTAATTTTGACTCGTCGAGTAGGCGAAACATTAATGATCGGTGACGAAGTCACAGTTACTGTGTTAGGTGTTAAAGGTAACCAGGTACGTATAGGTGTTAATGCACCTAAAGAAGTGTCTGTTCATCGTGAAGAGATCTATCAACGTATTCAATCTGAGAAGTCAGGTACGCCTTCTGAAGATGGTAATTTCTAATTTCGGGCAGACATATGCTCGATATCATCAAAGTCAGCATTTGCTGACTTTTTTGTTTTTGCACGGCAAAGAAATTGCCGCTTTAGTTTAAATCAGTCCTGATGAGTTAACCTCAACTTGGAATAACCGTATATTATCCAGAATTAAGGCTAACTACCTAAGTGACCCTATTCGGCGATTGTCTGTGTCGCTTAACATGATGTTGAGCGGCAACTGAGTGCCGAGTATATGCAGTGTAGAAGTTACCTTATCGAAATCAACGATGTCTTCAAATATGTCGCTTGCCAAAAAAGGTTAAAACTCTCGTAGAATGAACAGAGACTTAATGAAATTGTTACGGTTAATTAAAACCATTATTCATAAGAAATAACACGGTTTTGATGATTATTTGAGCCTATTGTATCCAATGTGATTAAAAACAGTCCAAATGAAGTTAGGTTTCCTAAAAAGGGTTTGACTTATTTTCATCAAACAGTAAGATGTGCGCCAAGAAACGGAGAGGTGGCCGAGTGGCCGAAGGCGCTCCCCTGCTAAGGGAGTATGGGCTTTAAATCCCATCGAGGGTTCGAAT
>NZ_JBEOPI010000046.1:0-36108 GCF_040309905.1 Shewanella sp. CAL98-MNA-CIBAN-0140 | reverse complement strand
TAGGGCGTGACTTCGTCACTGCTAGGATCGCTACGCTGCTAGGGCGTGACTTCGTCACTGCTAGGATCGCTACGCTGTTAGGGCGGACTACGTCCTGCTAGGACAGCTTCGCTGTTAAGATTTTATAGCCTCTAGCCGCGAAGCGTCCTAGCAGCGAAGCGCTCTAGGCTGTTGCTATTGATTTTATAGCCTCTAGCAGCGAAGCGTCCTCGAAGACCGCAGGTCGTCCTAGCAGCCGCAGGCGCCCTATTCCTAGCATCTAGCAGCGAAGCGCTCTAGGCTGTTGCTTTTAATGCGTCCTAGCAGCAGCGCTCTAGGCTGTTGGCTATTAGCAGGCTTTTGCTTTTTACAATGTCTTAGCTCATTATAAGCTTATAAGCATATACACATTGTTATTGGAGCCTGTATGAAAAAACTATTTATAGCCGTTGCGGTATTAGCGTTGAGCGCATGTAGTACCTTAAAATCGACTTCAGACTTCGATCCATCGGTATCATTTGATCAATACAAAACCTACTCATGGGTAGTGAAGAAAAATAACGATGCGGGTTATCATTTAGACGGACTCATGGATCAACGTATCCGCGCCGCTATTGAAAGCCAATTAAACCAAAAAGGTATCAGTAAAACAGATAAGCAAAATGCAGATTTATTGGTTAACTACATCACTAAAGTCGATAAAAAAATTAATATCGACACCTTTAACAGTCATTATGGCTATAACCCATATTACGGTCCTCGTTGGGGGTTAGGTGGTAGCATACAAACTGAAACCACAGTGCGCGAATATGAAGTTGGCACCTTAATGGTTGATTTAGTGGATAATAAAACCGGTAAATTGATTTGGCGTGGCACTGTGGCCGATACAGTACGAGAACAGAATACGCCGGAACAACGGATTCAAATCATCAACAAAGCTATTGATGCTGTAATGATGAATTATCCACCCAAGCCAACTCAGTAACCTCTAGGTCCTAGATTTTAGGTCCTAGGCCGCTACGCGGATAGTGTGCTTCGCTTCTAAGATCCTAGGCAGCTTCGCTGCTAAGATCCTAGGCAGCTTTGCTGCTAAGATCCTAGGCAGCTTTGCTGCTAAGATCCTAGGCCGCTACGCGGATAGGCTCTGTGCTTTCAGCTTTTATAGCATCTAGCAGCGAAGCGTCCTCGAAGACCGCAGGTCGTCCTAGCAGCCGCAGGCGCCCTATTCCTAGCATCTAGCCGCGCAGCCCTTCCTAGAATAGACTCAACATGCCAGTGCGATGAAACATAAAATAAAATTAACCAAGCTGCGTGTATTAAAGACGTCAAGTGTACGTCGAATGATAAATCAATTAGTTACTCCAAGATTCAGATCACAATTGATAGTGTTTTTGCTTAATATAAAACCAATTAATGACTTAAACGCAGTATTTATAGGCATTAAGGCTTAAAAATCCATTCAAATAGGTCAAGATTTTTGCTACTATCTTTGGCCGTGAATGGGATGTCACATGTTCAGACTAATGAGCAAATTTAAACAAGCGAGTCATAATGAAATCTTGGTATTTACTGTATTGCAAAACGCGTCATGAAATACGTGCACAGCAAAATTTGGCGTTGCAACAAGTCGATAGTTATTTACCTATGATCACCCAGCAAAGAACGGTACGTAACAAGCAAAAAATGGTTACGGCGCCTCTTTTCCCTAGCTACCTGTTTATCTATTTCGATCCTCAAATCACTAGCGTGAGCAAAATCCACAATACCCGTGGCGCTAACCGCATTGTTGGTTGTCGAGAAGTGATGACGCCCATTGACGAAAGAATTATTTCAGAACTTAAACGACGAGTTCAAGATTATGTACCAGAAGAGGTAAAACCATTAGGCAAAGGCGATAAAGTCAAATTTGTCGACGGACCGTTTAAAGACCTTGAAGCCATATTCGATGAGAACAACCCAGATAAACGTTGCCATGTGTTATTTAACATTATGGGACAACAGAAACGAATTTTAGTCGAACTTACCAATTTACAAGCTATATCAAAAAATGACGAAATAACTTAAATGGCTAAAGTGTCAGACAATCGCGATATTTTTTGTAGGATATTGTCCATTGGTAAAATAAGTGTTGGCAGTTAACTGAACGATTTTAAGCTGGAGCGGTTGAATTTTAACCGTTCAGGTGATGTGGGTACTATTTTAGAAAAAATTACCACGGTTAGCGACTTTTACTCAAGCATCCAAGTCGATTTTTGAGTATAATCTTGCGCTCAATTATTGACTGCTATGGTGTTTAGCCAATAAAAATGAACATTTCGCACAGCGAAGGGCACTTTGGAAGCCGTAATCTATGGGCGGTAGCGTGCCTTTAAATCGATGACAGCCTAGAGCGCTTCGCTGCTAGGACGCTACGCGGCTAGAGGCTATAAAATCTTAGCAGCGAAGCTGTTCTTAGCAGGACGTAGTCCGCTCTCTGGCGAGCCTGCGAGTTCCTAGAACCTAGCAGGACGAAGTCCGCTCTCTGGCGAGCCTGCGAGTTCCTAGATACTAGCAGGACGTAGTCCGCCCTAGAAGCGAAGCGCACTATCCGCGTAGCGGCCTAGAACATTAATTACAATAATAATATTGGAGATACCTGGTGTTACATAAAACCAAAAACGCATTGATAGCAGGCATGACAGCCTTTATTATTTTAACCACCCAAGCGCATGCTATTACCCCAACACCGCAAATGATTGAGCAGTTTAAACAATTGCCCAAAGCAGAGCAGGAGCGAGTGGCAAAACAGTATGGTATAGACCCTTCAATACTCTCAGGCAGTGCTAACAATTCAGCTGCTGTGACAAATCCTAATGTTGTTGAACCACGTCAAAATCAAACAAATGGACAATCAGCAACAACTAAAACAAGCGAGTTTGATTTTAATGAAGACAGCGATAAAGACGCTTTAAAACGTTTCGGTTATGAAATGTTCGAAGGTGAACCAACCACTTTTGCTCCCGTAACCGATGTACCTGTTCCAAGTGAATATATGGTCGGTCCTGGCGATGTCATTAAGGTTCAGTTATACGGTAAAGAAAGTAACGAATACAGTTTAACCATTAATCGTGATGGCACAGTGCAAATTCCCGATTTAGGCCCAGTATCGGTTGCCGGATTAAGTTTTGCCGATTTACGTCAAGAACTGTCAAAACGCATACAGCAGCAAATGATCGGCATCGAATCGAATATCACTATGGGTGAATTACGCTCAATTCGCATTTTTATCGCCGGCGATGCCTACAAGCCAGGTTCGTACACAGTATCGAGTTTATCAACCATTACCCAAGCGCTATTTGTCGCCGGTGGTGTTAATGAAATCGGTAGCCTGCGTAATGTGCAAGTTAAGCGCAACGGTAAGTTAGTAGGCGCATTTGATTTATACGATTTACTGCTCCGTGGTGACGCCTCTGGCGACATTAACCTTCGTTCAGGTGACGTAGTATTCATTCCATCAATTGGTGGCTTAGTCAGCGTGGCGGGTGAAGTACAACGCCCGGCCATTTACGAGCTGAAAAAGCACGAAACCATTAGTGATGTTATCAACATGGCAGCGGGCATCAAGCAAGGTGCGTATCCTAAAAATAGCAGTATTGAGCGTTATAATGCCAATGGCTTAAAAACCATTGTTAATGTCGATTTAACCTCTGCACAAGGCAACAACACCTTAGCTAAAGCGGGTGATTATATTCGGGTTAAAAATGCCTCTAATCAATATGAAGATGCTATCACCATTGTGGGTGCAGTCGTTCGCCCAGGTAAATACCAGTGGAAGCAACAGCGAATAAGCGATCTACTGCCGTCTATTTGGGGTGATTTATTATTATCTGCCGATTTAGATTACGGTTTGATTGTGCGTGAAATCAACAAACATGGCGACATCGAAACGCTGCAATTTGCCCCTGGCGAAGCCATTACGTCACCTAATTCTGTGCAAAACCTGCGCTTACAGCCTCGTGATAAGGTGATGATATTTAATGTTAATGATGATACTCAAAATCGGTTTGAATTAAATGCACTGGTTAAAAAACGGGTTAATAAAGTGGAATCGCTTAAAGGTGACTCATTACTGGATGCAGACCTTTTTAAAGCAGGATTTGAAACTTTAGACAGCACGGTAACAAGCAAGTATACCAACCAGATAGCGGGCGTGGCATTAAATGTAGACACATCTGCAGAGCAAACCTTGGTGGGCAGTGAAGTGGCCAAGATGCTGTCAAATTTATTTGAAGACCGTGACTTAATTAAACTCAGTTATGTCATGTCACGTAAAGAATTACTCTACCCCATTGTGACCAAACTTACCCAACAGGGTAATGCACAACAAGGCATACAAATTGTCGCCATTGCCGGCAAAATTCGACACCCAGGGGTTTACCCGTTAACAAACTCTGCAAAAGTTACCGACTTACTTAAGGCCGCTGGTGGTCTGTTAGAAGGTGCTTATACTGAGCGAGCTGAACTGACTCGTACCCAAGCCACGGCAGCAATATCCGATATCATCCATAAGCAAATTAACCTGCATGCTGTCATTAATGGTAACCAAGTAGAGAATATCAAGCTGGAAGGTCGCGATATGGTGACTATTCTTACCACGCCAGAATGGCAAGAAAGAAAAGTTATCGAAGTCAAAGGTGAAGTTAAGTTCCCTGGTACCTATAACATCAGGCGCGGTGAGCGATTATCGGATGTTATCGCTAGAGCCGGTGGCTTAACCGAATACGCTTATCCTTATGCCGCGGTATTTGTTCGTGAATCAGTACGGATGCAAGAACAGCTCGAAATTAAAAAGTTGGCCGACCAACTGCGCCGAGATCTGGCTACTCGTGGCATTTCAAACGATGGTTCAAGCATTAATTATTCCGAAGCACAGTTGATGTTAACTGACTTAGAAAACATCCAAGCAGTCGGTCGATTAGTTATAGACTTAAATGCACTTAAATTAGGTATTAAAGAAGCGGATGTTCAACTTGAAGACAGCGACGTATTGTACGTGCCAACCATTAAGCAAACCGTCGCCGTTATGGGCGAAGTTCAACACCCTACAACGCATCGATTTAAAGACGGCTTAACCTTAGACGATTACTTATTGATGTCTGGTGGCTCAAGAGAACGTGGCGATGAAGACAGAACCTACGTCATCAAGGCCGACGGTTCGGTAATGATGCCCACGACCAATCTTTGGTTTAATTCGGATGCACAAATTTCAGCGGGTGATACGGTTATTATTCCGCTAGACACTGAGTACAAAGATAAATTAACTCTTTGGTCGCAAGTTACCCAGATTATTTATAACTCTGCTGTAGCCTTTGCTGCTATCTCAGGGATCTAGCCCGAAGGGCTAGATAGGACGGACTACGTCCTGCTAGGATCGCTTTGCTGCTAGGCCGCTACGCGGATAGTGCGCTTTGCTTCTAGGACAGCTACGCTGCTAAGGCGTGACTTCGTCACTGCTAGAGTCGCTTCGCTGCTAGGACGTGACTTCGTCACTGCTAGGATCGCTTCGCTTCTAGGGACAGCTTCGCTGCTAAGATTTTATAGCAGGCCGTAGGCCGCTCTAGCCGTGAAGCGTCCTAGCAGCGCAGCGCTCTAGGCTGTTTATTTTATAGCGTCCTAGACTCTAGAACCTAGATTTTCAACTTCAGAAGGAACTGATATGCGTTTCGAACAACTGGATGTGTGGAAAAGAGCTTCTAGATTGTCTTGTCAAATTTATCAGTTGACGGAATCAGTCAGTAACTGGGGTTTTAAAGATCAAATTACACGTTCAGGATTATCTGTTCCCTCAAACATCGCGGAGGGAGAGGAACGTGAAACCCTAAAAGAAAAGATAAGGTTTTTGTATTACGCAAAAGGGTCTCTAGGTGAGCTTGTAACTCAGTTATATATCGGAGCGGAAATCGAATACCTTGATAAACAAATGGCTATGTCGATGGTAAAAGAAGCTAAAGAGTTAGCCAAAATTTTAGGTGCTCTTATAAAACAAAAACAAGCACAGATTAAAGAAGATAACGCCGATTACCAAACAAAGTGACTAATACGCAAGCTTGTGCTTTCCGCTTGTATAGCAGCGAAGCGATCTAGCCGCGTAGCGTCCTAGAATCTAGGCTTTTGCTTTGCTTGTATAGCAGCGAAGCGATCTAGCCGCGTAGCGCCCTAGAATCTAGGCTTTTGCTTTGCTTGTATAGCAGCGAAGCGATCTAGCCGCGAAGCGCCCTAGAATCTAGGCTTTTGCTTTTATGACATCTAGAAGCGAAGCGAGCTAACCAGTAAAAACTCAAAACTTAGCAGATATCTGCTGACATCTTTTGACCTTATAGCAGCGTAGCGCTCTAGCCGCGAAGCGTCCTAGAATCTAGGCTTTTGCTTTGCTTGTATAGCAGCGTAGCGCCCTAGCCGCGAAGCGTCCTAGAATCTAGGCTTTTGCTTTTATGGCACCTAGAAGCGAAGCGCACTGCTTCCCAACAGACAAGAAATGATGAATAACAAAAACAAACAATTAAATCCTGATGCACAATTTCAACCTTATGCCACTCAACCAATGGGAAGCGCTCAAGACGACGAAATCGATCTTCGTGAGCTTTTTTCTGTAATTTGGCAAGGTAAGTGGTTAATTATTGCCATAACTGCAGTGTTTGCTATTGGCTCCGTTATTTTTGCCATTAATCAGCCGAATATTTATAAGTCAGAAGCGCTATTAGCGCCTGCTGACTCAGAGCAAGGTGGCGGTGGTTTAGGTGCGCTGGCCGGACAGTTTGGTGGTCTAGCCAGTATGGCTGGCATCAACTTAGGTGGCGGTGGTGGTGTTGATAAAACCCAAATGGCAATTGAGGTGATGAAATCACGTCAATTTACCAGTGACTTTATTCAAAATCACAATATTTTGCCTGACTTAATGGCGGCTAAAAAATGGAACATAGCAGATAACAGCATCAGTTATGATGAAGATGTATACAACGCTGCCGACAATAAATGGTTACGTGAAGTTCAGCTGCCTTTTAAACCTGAGCCATCAATGCAAGAAGCTTACAAAGAGTTCAGTAAAATTATTGCCGTTAATGCGGCAAAAGATACTGGCATGGTTACTGTGTCAGTAGAGCATCTATCCCCTCAAGTTGCACAGCAATGGGTTAATTGGTTAGTTGCGGACATCAATAACGAAATGAAGCAACGTGATGTTGCTGAAGCCAATCGAAGTAAAGCTTTTTTACAAACACAGATACAACAAACGAATGTCGCGGATATACGCACAATTTTGTACAAATTAATAGAAGAACAAACAAAAACAATCATGTTTGCAGAAGTGCGTGATGAGTATGTGTTTAAAACCATCGATCCTGCGTTTGTTCCAGAAGAAAAAGCCAAACCGAAGCGCGCATTAATCTGTGTTCTAGGCACCATGCTAGGCGGAATGTTGGCTGTAATGTTAGTGTTAATTCGGTATTTTGTCAGAAAAGATTAACACTCTTTGCTTTTATAGTTTCTAGCAGCGAAGCGCTCTAGCAATCTAGGCTCAACTCTTTTGCCGCCTATTGGGACTGTTTGAAAGAAAACAGTGAAACCTAGGTTCTATGCAGACTAGCGAAGTTTGATCTGTCTCAAAATGAACTAAAAGTGTCTCACTCCATGATATATATCTGAGCTTTAATATTGAAAAAGCTCAATGTTGTTTAACTTTATTTTCAAAGAATAGGTCAAATGTTACCTTTTGAAACCTTCAAAACGATCATCAAAAATGCTCCGTTAATCTCTATTGACCTGATAGTTTCTAACCAAGTAGGCCAAGTCTTACTTGGGAAACGAACTAACCGTCCAGCACAAGGGTATTGGTTTGTACCGGGTGGCCGAATTCTGAAAGATGAATCAATGTCAGTCGCATTTAAGCGCTTAACATTGAACGAATTAGGTGTTGAGTTTGACTTTGAGAATGCAAAACTTATTGGACCATTCGAACACTTTTATAAAGACAATGTAAGCGTTGAAGATTTTAGCACGCATTATATTGCCCTTGGTTACCGATTAGTTGTGGATGAAAATTTATTAAAACTGCCCTCAGAACAACACGATGAATATAAGTGGATGTCAGAAGCACAATTACTTAATGACTCAAATGTGCATAAGCACAGTCGATGGTATTTCGATTCTTCAGCAACATAAGTGAACGTTAAAAATTCAGTAAACTGAAGCAATAATTTAGGAACGAATTATGATTTTACCCGTTATTATGGCTGGCGGAAATGGCAGCCGATTATGGCCGTTGTCTCGTGAGCTTTACCCTAAACAGTTTTTAACCGTTGCGGGAGAGTTATCTATGCTTCAACAAACAGCCGCACGCTTAACAGGTATGGAACATCATGCGCCATTACTGATATGTAATGAGGAGCACCGTTTTATTGCTGCAGAGCAAATACGTTTAGGTGGTTTTGCCCACAGCGGTATTATATTGGAACCTATTGGTCGCAATACTGCCCCTGCTATAGCTTTAGCTGCCTTGCAAGCATTAAAAAATGCCGAGCAAGACGAAGACCCTATTCTATTAGTGCTAGCTGCAGATCATTTAATAGAAGATCCTTCAGCATTTCAAACATCTGTCAGTAAAGCATTGCCTTTCGCTAAAGATGGTAAATTAGTTACCTTTGGAATTGTACCTACTGCTCCAGAAACAGGTTACGGCTATATTAAAGCGGGCCAGACTCAGGGTGATGCATTTACAGTTGCACAGTTCGTGGAAAAACCTGATTTAAGTACCGCGCAGGGCTACCTTGCTAGTGGGGATTACTACTGGAATAGTGGTATGTTTCTATTCAAGGCTTCTCGTTACCTCGAGGAACTAAAAAAATACAGCCCACAAATACTACTCGCTTGTGAAGAGTCTATGCAAGAAAGCACGGCTGATATGGATTTTGTTCGAGTGAATATAGAAGCATTCCAACGCTGTCCAGATGACTCGATAGATTATGCTGTGATGGAAAAAACAGACTCTTCGATGGTGATCCCTATGGATGCTGGTTGGAGTGATGTCGGATCTTGGTCTGCACTATGGGAAGTTTCGGAAAAAGATGAAAATAATAATGTCATCAAAGGTGATGTTATATCGGTTAATTCAGCAAACAACTATCTGCATTCTAACAACAAACTCATTGCCGTTGTTGGCATTGATAACTTGGTTGTGGTTGAAACGAAAGATGCCATTTTAGTGGCCCATAAAGAACAAGTGCAAGATGTCAAAACGATAGTAAATCATCTAAAAGCGGTAGGGCGTACAGAACATAAAATACATCGTGAAGTATACCGCCCTTGGGGGAAATATGATTCATTGGATATTGGTAATCGCGATCAGGTTAAGCGTATTACAGTAAAACCCGGAGCCAAATTATCGATTCAAATGCACCATCACCGCGCAGAACATTGGATTGTAGTCTCTGGTACAGCGAAAGTGACTAATGGTGATAAAACGATATTACTAACTGAAAATGAGTCGACTTACATCCCAATTGGTCAAGTGCATGCGCTAGAAAATCCTGGTGTACTTCCGCTGGAGTTAATTGAAGTTCAATCAGGATCATACTTGGGTGAAGATGATATCGTGCGATTTGAAGACCGTTACGGACGTACCTAAGAGGTAATATGACATCTAACTCAAATTTAATCAGTTCAAAAGTTATCGCTAAAAGTGGAATTGTTTTTGGTACAAGTGGTGCTCGTGGTTTAGTGTCACAATTTACACCAGATGTATGTGCAGCATTTTCTCTTGCCTTTATTACTGGTATGCAACGCGACTTTACTTTTGCACAAGTGGCTATCGCCATCGATAATAGACCAAGTAGTTATACTATGGCTATGGCGTGTGCTGTGGCACTAAAACAAATCAATATAGAGGTTATTTTTTACGGCGTCGTGCCTACTCCTGCCTTAGCTTTTGCCGCACAAGAAGATGGAATTCCTGCCATTATGGTTACTGGCAGTCATATTCCTTTTGATCGTAATGGGCTTAAATTTTATCGGCCCGATGGTGAAATCAGTAAAGCTGATGAGCAAAGGATCAATACAGCACAAATTGAATTTACTAAGTTAACAACACTAGCTGAGTTAACTGTAAATGCTCGAGCGGCTGAAGATTACATAACACGTTATACTTCACTGTTTGATTCACCATGGCTGACTGGAATACGTCTCGGTATTTATGAACATTCAAGCGCAGGTCGTGATCTTTATTATCGAATTTTTGAAAGCCTTGGTGCCGAAGTTATTGCATTAGAAAGGACAGACCATTTTGTTCCTATCGATACAGAAGCAGTTTCAGAAGAAGATACATTAAAAGCTATCAATTGGGTTAAACAGCACAATTTAGATGCAGTATTTTCAACCGATGGTGATGGCGACCGTCCATTAATATCAGATGAAAATGGTAACTGGCTCCGTGGTGATATTCTTGGTTTATTGTGTGCAGAAGTATTAAATATTGATGCTTTAGCTGTGCCTGTAAGTTGTAATACAGCAATTGAGAGATGTAAAAAATTTAAACACGTTAAAAGAACGAAAATAGGCTCGCCTTATGTAATTGCTGAATTTACAAATTTAAAAAATAAATTTAAGTCAGTTGCAGGTTTTGAAGCAAATGGCGGTTTTTTATTAGGTAGTGATGTACAAGTCAATGGGCAGTTATTAAAAGCATTACCCACTCGTGATGCGATACTGCCAGCTATTATGCTATTGGCCGCGGCAGGTAAAGGAAGTATTTCAACATTAGTAAATACACTCCCACAACGTTTTACGTACAGTGATCGTATTCAAAATTTTGCTACTGAAAAAAGCCTAGAAATTCTCGCTCTAGGGAAACTCGATCCTGTAAAATTTTTAACTCGTTTGAGATTCAATAATGTCAGCATCAACAGTGTAGATGAAACCGATGGCTTAAGAATTACGTTAGTAGATGACAGTATCGTTCATTTTCGTCCTTCAGGTAATGCACCTGAATTACGCTGTTATGCAGAAGGAGTTGATCACATACTAGCAAAACAATGTGTAACTCAGTGTTTAGAAAATATTAGAAAACTGTAATAGAAGCATATAAATATATAAATTTGATATCGCTAAATAAAATGATGCAATATCATCGAAAGCAAATAAAGGAATTGATAATGAGTAAAACCAAAGTTGCGTTAATCACTGGTGTTACAGGTCAAGATGGTTCATATCTTGCTGAATTACTTTTAGAGAAAGGTTACGAAGTTCATGGTATTAAACGTCGTGCTTCATCATTAAATACTGAGCGTGTCGATCATATTTATCAAGATAACCATGAACAAAATCAACGGTTTTTCCTACATTACGGTGATTTAACCGACTCTTCTAATTTAACTCGTATAATTAAAGATGTGCAGCCAGATGAGGTATACAACCTTGGTGCACAATCACACGTAGCCGTTTCATTTGAGTGTCCTGAATACACTGCGGATGTTGATGCTATGGGAACTCTTCGTTTATTAGAAGCTATTCGTTTTTTAGGTTTAGAAAAGAAAACTAAATTTTATCAGGCATCAACTTCAGAGTTGTATGGCGAAGTACAAGAAATTCCACAAAAAGAAACAACACCTTTTCATCCTCGTTCTCCTTATGCTGTAGCAAAAATGTATGCATATTGGATTGTAGTCAATTATCGCGAATCCTACGGTATGTTTGCATGTAACGGTATTCTTTTTAATCACGAGTCTCCTCGTCGTGGTGAAACCTTCGTTACCCGAAAAATTACTCGTGCGATTGCAAATATTTCACAAGGTTTAGAGAAATGCTTATATCTAGGAAATATGGATGCCCTGCGCGACTGGGGTCATGCTAAAGATTATGTTCGTATGCAGTGGATGATGCTTCAGCAGGAAATAGCCGATGATTTTGTTATTGCTACGGGTAAGCAAATTAGTGTTCGTGAATTTGTAACATTATCAGCCAAAGAAGCAGGTATAGAGCTTGAATTTACAGGAAAAGGACTAGATGAGGTTGGCACTGTAAAATCTATTAAAGGTAATGATGCTCCAGAATTAAAAGTCGGTGATATTATTGTGAAAGTTGATCCTCGATATTTCAGACCTGCTGAAGTAGAAACCTTGTTAGGTGATCCATCAAAAGCAAAAGAAAAGCTTGGTTGGGTTCCTCAAATCACTGTTGAAGAAATGTGCAGTGAAATGGTTGCTAACGATTTACAAAAAGCAAAACAACATGCAATTCTAAAAGCGCACGGCTACACCACATCAGTACCAGTAGAGTAATAAATGAAAATATTATTAACCGGTGCCAATGGTATGGTTGGCAAAAATATTCTTGAAGCGGCAATAAAGCATAACCATGAATTTTTGACCCCAGGAAGTTCTGAACTTAATTTACTGGATGAAAGTGCCGTCAATCAGTATATATCTGAACATAAACCAGACATGGTTATACATGCAGCAGGGATTGTTGGCGGTATTCAAGCAAATATGGCTCAACCAGTTAAGTTTCTTGTAGATAATATGAGAATAGGCTTAAACATATTAACTGCATCAAATGATAATGATGTGGTTAATTTCTTGAATTTAAGCAGCTCATGTATGTATCCTCGAAATGCTATTAATCCGTTATCTGAACATTTGATTTTGAAAGGTGAACTGGAGCCGACAAATGAAGGTTATGCATTAGCCAAAGTGACGAGCACACGTTTATGTGAATATATCAGCGCCGAAAATCCTCAACGAAAGTATAAAACGATTATTCCTTGTAATCTTTATGGTCGTTTCGATAAGTTCGATCCAAATCACTCTCACATGATCCCAGCTGTTATACGAAAAATAGATGATGCCGTGAAAGCTGGGCTATCTGAAATCGATATATGGGGAGATGGTGAAGCACGGCGTGAATTCATGTATGCAGAAGATTTAGCCGAGTTCATTTTTTATGCTATAGCTAATTTTGAATCAATGCCACAAAATTTAAATGTTGGATTAGGCACAGATAATACAATCAATGAGTTTTACCAAGCAATTGCAAGTGTTGTTGGTTATCGCGGTACATTTAAGCATGATTTAAGTAAGCCTGTTGGGATGAAACAAAAACTTATTGATGATAAAAAACTCACTGAATTTGGCTGGAGCCATAAAACGAGCTTAAAAGTGGGCATTAAAAAAACATATGATTTTTATTTAGGAGAATATTGTAATGACTAATTATTCGTTAGCGAGTAGTACCTGGAACGAAAAAGAATACTCAGCAATCCAACGAGTAATAGAATCAGATATGTTTTCTATGGGGAAAGAAGTTGCCCAGTATGAACAAGATTTTGCTAAATTCTTTGGTTCAAAATATGCTTTAATGGTGAGTTCTGGTTCAACAGCGAACTTACTAATGATAGCGGCTTTATTTTTTACTAAAAATGAATCATTAAAGCTTAAGCGAGGCGATGAAATAATCGTACCTGCTGTTTCATGGTCTACAACGTATTTTCCTCTTCAGCAATACGGTTTAAAAGTAAAGTTTGTTGATATTGACCGTAATACCTTAAATATGGATTTAGATAAGCTTGAAGCGGCAATTACAGACAATACCAAAGCAATTCTATCGGTTAATCTATTAGGCAACCCTAATGACTATAACCGTATGAATGAAATTATTGCTGGCCGTAATATATTCATATTAGAAGACAACTGTGAATCGATGGGTGCGACTATTGATGGTAAACAAGCGGGTACCTTTGGAATCATGGGCACTTATAGCTCATTTTTCTCTCACCATATCGCAACTATGGAAGGTGGATGCGTGGTTACAGACGATGAGGAGCTTTATCACATCCTACTTTGTATCCGTGCGCATGGTTGGACTCGTAACTTACCAAAGTTCAACAAAGTAACTGGTGAAAAAAGCGATGACAATTTTGAAGAGTCATTTAAGTTTGTTTTACCTGGTTACAATGTTCGTCCATTAGAAATGAGTGGTGCACTCGGTATCGAACAACTTAAAAAACTACCTAGTTTTATCGATATGCGTCGTAAGAATGCTAAATTATTTCAAGAATTATTTTCGAATCATCCATTTATTGATATTCAGAAAGAAACAGGTTCAAGTAGTTGGTTTGGTTTTTCTTTAATATTAAACGAAAAGGCGCCATATAAACGGTCCGATCTAGTTAAATTGCTCACTGATAATGGTATTGAATGCCGACCTATTGTGACTGGTAATTTCTTGAAAAATACTGAAGTGCTTGAGTACTTTGATTATGAAATCTCAGGCACTTTTGAGGCTGCAGAATATCTAGATAAACATGGTCTTTTTGTTGGTAATCATCAAAATGATATAGAAAATCAAATACGATTATTAGCAAAAATATTAGTTCAAAATGAATTTAGGGATTCTGTATGAGTAAATATAAGATTTCTATTATAATGCCAAATTATAATGGAGAGTTGTTTTTAGATCGCGCCATTAAAGCTTTTCTTAATTCTACTTGGGACAATAAAGAACTGATTATTGTTGATGGTAAATCAAGTGATTCCTCCCATTCAATTATTTCTAGTTATCTTCACGACAATGAATGTATCACTTGGATTAAAGAGAGTGATAAAGGGATATCTGATGCAATTAATATGGGTATTAAAAGTGCATCGGGTGACATAATTGGCTATCTTGGTAGTGACGATCTTTTACTCAAAAATACATTGGAAATTGTTGCTGATAATTATGCATTAGTCGGTTTTGATGCAGTTTATTTTGATTCTTATACACACGATTATAAAAATAATTTAACTAATTATAGATCTTGTCCCGATTTGAGTTTTACAAAATATAACTTACTAAAATATGGAACTATTGTTGGGTTGCAAAATATTTATTTTAATGCTGAAGTACTAAAAGATTATAGTTATTGTACTAGTAATAAATACAGTATGGATTATGAGTTATATTTCCGTGTATTAGATAAATACAATCATTTTTTGCATGTAAGAGAACCATCTTCAGTTAATATAGCTCATAATAATATATCTAGTGTTCTTTCTGTTCAGCAGAGAAAAGAAGCGTTTATCGTAGCTAAAAAAAATGTAACTAATTTTATGAGCTTTAAATCGTTATATTTAAACAAGCGATTCTTTATAGATTTTATTAAAAATTCATATCATAAATTAAAGTAAAATTCTAAATATTCATGAACGCCCGATAACAATTTAGTTGGTTGATTCTAAGGTTAGAAATGATAAAAATAAAAATTATTGGTGGATTAGGGAATCAATTATTTCAATACGCCGCAGCAAGAGCTTTAGCTACAAAGCTGGGTGTCAAAGTTTCTTTAGATATTAGTGCGTATGAAAGTTATGATCTCCATCCATTTTTGCTTGATAAATTTAATTGCAATGCAGATTTTTATAAGGAAAAATCACTAGTTGAAAAATTTGTATTAAAGGCATTTTCATTTAAAATATTTAAAAAGTTTACTTTTATTTTTTTTAATAAATACTATATAGAGAATGACATATTGTTTGATAATAACATTTTCAAAGTTAAGGATAACACAAAACTATTTGGGTATTTTCAATCTGAAATGTATTTTGCAGATATTCGAGAGCAATTATTACAAGAGCTTACTTTAATCGAACCTTTAAGTTCGGCTGAAATGAATATTTGTAATGAAATTAAGGCGTCAAAAAGTGTTTCCCTTCATATAAGGCGTGGTGACTACTTATATAGTGATAATGCCAATAAAACTCATGGTGTTTGTAATAATGAGTTTTTTGAAAAGTCAATAAGTTATTTAGAAAATGAAGGTGTAATTGGAAATGATTCAATATTGTATATTTTTTCTGATGATATAGCTTGGTGCCGAAATAATCTTAATTTTAAATATAAAATGATTTTTGTTGACGGTAACTCCAACTCACCTGAGATTGATATGTTTTTAATGTCACAATGCGATCACCATATCATATCCAATAGCACGTTCAGTTGGTGGAGCGCTTGGTTAAATCCTAGTGACAATAAGGTGGTAGTATCGCCTGAGTTATGGTTTAAAAATACTGACATGGATTCTAAGGATATTATACCTAAAAGCTGGATTAGACTGTAACTATTGTGGAAATTCTTAATATAAAAAAAATTAATAAAGATCTTGTTGTTCTAGTAATAGGTAAAGTATTACAAGTTATTATTTCTTTATTAGCTATTAGATTATTAACTACTTACCTGATGCCTGAAGAGCTTGGTAATTATTACTTACTCCTTACATTATTAACATTTTTGAATTTCACATTGCTAAGTCCTGTTAGCCAATATTATGGACGCCATGTTATACTTTGGAAATCTTCGGGTAATTTGTCATCTGCAACCGCAGTTCTTTTTTGCTGTATTGTATTTGGTGGAGTATTGACTATGTTGATTTCTAATGTACTTTACCATTTATTTGATTATAGTACATACTATTCAGTAAGCACTTTTTCGTTATTTGTTTTTATTTCTTTTTTGGCTGGAAGCGTAAAAGTATTACTAGACAGTAATAATATACTGGGATATAGAATTTATTTTGTAAAATATACATTGTACATTTTAATTCTAGGATTGTTATCGTCTGTTTTCTTTATTAAATTATTCAGTGCTACAGGTATAGCTTGGTTATACGGAGTTGCTTTTTCTCAGATTTTATTTTTTTTACCTGTATGCAAAAAAAACTTTGCTGAGGATAAGGTTAATTATTATAAATTAAAGGAGAAGATTAACTACACAGAATTACGGAAAGTCATAGTGTACATATTTCCACTTACCATCGCCTTACTTCTACAATGGGGTCAAAACAGTTCATATCGAATAATTGTCGAAACTAAATACACTGTTGATGCGTTGGCCTATATTGCTGTTGGTTTAGCTATCGCGTCTTCTATATTCTATGCAATAGAAGGGATAATTACTCCGTATTTTATGCCTGACTACTTAAAACGGATTATCACAGTATCAAAGCTTGAAAGAGCTGAGGAATGGAACCGTTTAGCGAATTCTGTATTACCTATATATTTATTTTTAGTATTCTATGTTGTTTTTTCCTCCCCATTTTTATTAAAAATATTGGTAAGCGATAAGTACTCTGATGTATACATTTATGTAGCTATAGGAGCTTTAATTGAGTTTTTCAGAGTAACTTCAAATGTAATAAATCTAGTTTCGTTATCAGAATTAAAAACAAAATCTACTATACTACCCTACTTTATTGGTGTGTTTTCTCTCGTAGTAGCTTTATATTTTAGCGATGTTGGTGATTCACTCTGGATTATACCCTTATACCTTGCTTTTTCTTATTTGTTGATAACTATTACTTTGTTTATAAATATGAAAAAACTGCTAGCTATAAAACTACCAATAATAGGTTGGGTAAAAGCATCTTTTTTGTCTTTACCTTTCATTTGTTTTTTAGCCTTTGATTCAGAAAAAAATATTATATTATCGTGTCTTTTGGTTTTCTTATTCGGTTTATATTTTATTTTTATAAGTTACTTAGTGTTTTTTAAAAATAAAGTATTAAAAGTCTAAGCCGTTAGTTCAGTTTTTAATGCCGTTTAGTCAACCTATATCTAAAGTCTACTTAGGTTTCTAATTTTTTTATAAGCCAAAAAATATCAAGTGTAGTTAAAGGCGTAATGAAAAAATATAACTTTACTTTGGTGCGGCTTTAAACTAATCAATAAAGTAATATTATCAGAAAAGTAGTTTTAATAATTGCATATCCAGTAGTTTAATACAGTTATGATTTAATATATCGATTTGTACTAGTAGTTGATTTTCATTAAAATAGTCCACGATAATTAATTAATTAATGGAACGCTCTGCCAATCTGATTTTAGAGCAATCATAATTGGAAATGCTGTAATTCTGATTGACGATAAAATTTAATGTTTATAGGGTAAGTCGCGTGGAATACTTTCTATTAATAACTTTTGTTTGCTTATTCGCTATTTTTTCTACTGTATCTAAAACTTCTCCTTTGTTGTTTACTCCAGTTATTATCGCTTTAATCATCTTTGCTGGCACTCGGCATGAAACTGGTAATGACTGGGGGGAATACTTAAAAGCCTTCAACGCCATATCATCCTCACCATCAGAGATATTTAATGTTGAGCACAGAATGGAGTCTGGGTATATACTTCTTAATGTCGCCGTAAAGTCAATGGGCGGCGAGCTATGGTGGGTTTTCTTTATATGTTCAGCATTCACTATAACACTTATTTTTGCATCTATTAATATATACACTCCTTTCTTAGCGTTAGGTTTACTTTTATTTATGCGTTATGGGTATTTACAGTTTGATATGATGTTTGTCAGACAGGGGATGGCAGTTGCTTTATTCTTTTTCTCTATCCAGTATATAACATCAAGGGAAATAATAAAATACATATCAGTTTTGTCAATTGCATTACTCTTTCATGTGAGTGCACTAATTCTCTACCCATTATATTTTTTTGTTCATAAAGAGTATTCCATATATAAAGTTATTTTATTAATAATTTTTTGCTTAATAATAGGTCAAACAAGTTGGTTAGAGCATTTGGTTAACTTTCTGCCAATTGATGGCGGCAAAGCAGCTGCTATTAAAGGTTACGTATTAAGTGACGTTTGGGGAGTCCCAAAGTTATTGTCATTTTCATTTTTTGAAAAGTTAATTATCTTGTGTGTTGCGATAAAGTACTTTAAAACTTTAAAAATAAAAAATTCTTACTTTATAATATTTTTCAACTTTTCAGTTATTGCTTTTTGTATTACTTTATTATTTAGTAATTATATGGTCTTCGTGGACAGACTCGGAATCATATTTAATATTTCATTTATTATATTAATAAGCTATTTTTCATATTTAATGCAGCAGCGAGATCGAATCCTATTCATAATCGTATTATGTTGTTTTGTAACTTTTTGGTTTGTTCGCTATGTGCACTCAGGAGATACTTTTATTCCATATAAAAGTATATTATTTTAAGCTTCTTCGACTATTTTATTATCTTCAACTTGTTCATTAAATATCATGGTCAGAAAGTTATTTTAAAGTATTAAGTTTATTTAATTGAATTGTAAATTGTTATCGACTTACAATAAAAGATTTACTAAAAGGTTATAAAATGTACATTTCATTAATTTTACCTGTTTATAATGCAGAGTTGTATTTAGATGAAGCTATAAATAGTTTATTAAAACAAACTCATAGTAAATTTGAATTGATTTGTATTGATGATGGATCTACCGATAACAGTCTTCCAATATTAACTAGATTTGAGCAGAAGGATTCGCGTATAGTCTTGCTATCAAGAAATAATAGAGGGCTTATTTACACGCTTAACGAAGCTATAGGTTTAGCTAAATATCGCTATATTGCAAGAATGGATGCAGACGATATTTGTGAGCCTGATCGCCTTCAATTACAGTTAGCAGAGATGCAGCTGAAAAAACTAGCCATCCTTGGATCTTCATATCAGTTTATTGATGAAGACAGCTCTAAACTTGGAGTGCGTAATCTACCTAGCAGTGATCGTTTCATCAAATATTTAATGGATTTCGGTTCGCCATTATGTCATCCATCTGTACTTTTTGATAAACAAGTACTAGGCGATAATTTGTATTATAATTCTGATTTTAAGCATTGTGAAGACTATGAGTTATGGCTTCGATGCCGACAACTTGGATTTCGCTTTGGTAATTTAAAGGAAATCGCTTTCAACTATAGAATATTGAATACAAGTGTATCAAGAGTTCATTCTGAGGCGCAGAAGCAAAGCTCAATTTCTTTAATAACGAAATACTGTTCATACGTTAGAACTGCTGCTGAGGCTGAATATTTACTTTACAGTCGAAAGCAAAATAAAAAAATGTGGACCATAGCTAAATTTTGTTCCCGAATTTTGTTAGAATTTAACCTTGTAAAATTTTTTTTCGTTATTATATATTTACTAAAATAAAGAGTAATTTAATTGATTAGTGTTTTAATATCTTGTCTTTTCGTCCGTTTAGATGGCGTTATTAATGTCATCAGGGATCAACAACAAAATGTTGAGTATATAATTGTCGTCCAAGGTGGGGAGGAAGAAGACCTTGCATCCTATATTGACAGTAATTTTTGGACTCATCGTCAAGACATAAAAATCATATTTGATTCAAACTTTGGGGTCGCATATAGTCGAAACCTTGCTATTAAAAATGCTAGAGGAGAGATAGCTTTATTTTCTGATGATGATGTTACTCTGGATAGTAGTTTTTTTGATTTGCTTTTGAAAAGTTTTTCTGATTTTAAAAACTGTGACTTTTTAACTTTCAATGTTGAAGATTATGACGGAAAGCTGCTTAAACCACCTTTATGCCATGGCTATCATAATCTTAGAAGTATTTTGGGTGTTGGTACAATTCAGATTGCTATACGTTTAAATTCACAAACTCGATCTTACAAATTCCCACTTGACTTGGGTGCGGGAGCCAAGTATCCGTGTTGTGATGAACCTGTTTATCTCTCTAACTTTTTAAAAAATGGAAATCTTGGGCGCCATATTGGAAAAACTATCTGTAAGCATCCTAAGGAATCTTCTGGTGGTTCTTTAGATACGAGAAATAAAATTATATCTCGTTTAATTGCATTTCGATATATTTTTGGCGATAAATTTGGCTATTTCATCTTCGCAGTTTTTATTTGTAAAAATTTTAAAAAAGTGTTTTTTCAACGAAAATAGGTTTAAATTATAATTTTATTTAGGGTTTTATAAATGCATCATATCGTATCAATAATTATGCCGTCTTTTAATTGTGAACGATTTATCTCTGAGACAATTAGATCAGTTATTTTACAGAGTTATAATAATTGGGAATTGATTATTGTAGATGATTGCTCAAATGACAATAGTATTAACATCATTACTAATTTCATTAGACATGATGATCGCATTAAACTATTTTTGAATGATAAAAATGAAGGGCCAGCTGTCAGCCGCAACAAGGCGATTAAATATGCTAGCGGTAAATACATAGCATTTTTAGATACGGATGATTTGTGGAATGCCGATAAGTTACAAATACAAATATCATTTATGAGTAATAACAACCTTGCTTTTAGTTATTCTGCTTACGAAACTATTGATGAAGATGGGAATATTCTAAAGATGACTGTTATTCCGCAGGAAAGGTTGGATTATTTTTCTCTTTTAAAAGAAAATCAAATTGGATGTTTAACTGCGGTCTATGATCAAGTAATGCTTAACAAGCATTATATGCCATTAATTCGAAAAAGGCAGGATTATGGATTGTGGCTTTCAATTTTAAAAGCAACGCCTTACGCATATAGAGTCCCAGGAGTACTTGCAAAGTATAGAATTCGTAAAAATTCAGTTTCTAGTAATAAAATTGGGTTGTTGATATACAATTTTAAACTGTTTAATGAACATGAAAAACTATCTTTTATCAAATCTGCATACTATGTCGGATGGAATATTTTTAGAAAATTAAAGTAGTTGATTAAAAAGTGATTTTAACTGAGAGCCAACAGTTAATCTTAGTCAAGGGATTAAGCATCTTGCGGTATACCATAATATAATTTCATAAATGATGTAAAGCTTTGCAAATCATGCGTTTTCCATTAAGGTAAACGTAATTTTATTTTATGGCAATACTTCATCTTTTAACTGTTTACCTATATGAAATGTATTTCTCCTCAAACGTACCATAATCACTTTTACCGGAGTAATATATGTTACTTTAATATATAACTCACTATTCGGAAAATAATCATAAATAAGTTCATGTACAGATTAGGTCGTAAACTTAGAACATCAATTTGCGATATATTTACTTGTTTAAGTGTTGTAATCTTATATTCCTTTTTTGTTGCCAAATTATGTATGTAAGTTATTTAATCAGCGTTTTAGAGCTATAGGCTATTATAGTAGCAGTAAAAAGGTTATCAATTATTTTTGATAGACAGCTTGACGTTTTTATCGATATTTTTTATTTTAATGAACATTTCATTATTATAACGTAAACGTTAGTTAACCAATATTAATTAAAGTTATCACCAGTAACGACTTACGTCTATATTGTTGCAAGGACTATTCCGTTTTTTACACCAATTCAAGTTATGATAATTTATTTGAATTTAAGCTTTGATAATTATGCGACATTCATTTTTGGATGCGTTATTTTAGGATTTATTCGATTATGAAAATTGCTATTGCAGGTACAGGTTATGTAGGTCTTTCAAATGCAATGTTACTAGCGCAACACAATGAAGTGATCGCCGTTGATATTGTTGCAGCAAAAATTCAATTGTTAAATAATAAGATGTCACCAATTTCAGATATAGAAATTGAAGACTTCCTGGCTAACAAGTCATTGAATTTCACAGCAACATTAGATAAGACATTAGCTTATAAAGATGCTGACTATGTAATTATTTCCACCCCTACTGATTATGATCCAATAACTAATTATTTTGATACATCTTCAGTTGAAGCCGTAATTCATGATGTTATGGCAATTAATCCAAATGCTATAATGGTAATTAAATCTACAGTTCCTGTGGGTTATACTTCTCGTATTAAACGAGAGTTTGATTGTGATAACTTAATCTTCTCACCTGAGTTTTTACGTGAAGGGAAGGCTTTATATGATAACCTTCATCCTTCTCGTATTGTCGTGGGCGAAAAAAGTGAACGAGCTAGAGTATTTGGTAACTTATTAGTTGAAGGTGCAGTAAAAGAAAATATCGATGTATTGTTTACGGGGTCGACTGAAGCTGAGGCGGTAAAGCTATTTTCTAATACTTACCTTGCGCTGCGGATTGCTTTTTTTAACGAGCTGGATTCTTATGCTGAAAGTCATGATTTAGATGCTCGTCAAATTATTGAAGGGGTAGGCTTAGACCCTCGAATTGGTTCTCACTACAATAACCCATCTTTTGGTTATGGTGGTTATTGCCTCCCCAAAGATACTAAGCAACTACGTGCAAATTATGCAGATGTGCCTAACAATATTATAGGTGCAATTGTTGATTCCAATACAACGCGAAAAGATTACATCGCTGAATCGATCGTAAAACGCAACCCAAATCGTGTTGGAATTTATCGTTTAATTATGAAATCAGGCTCTGATAATTTTAGAGCATCCAGTATACAAGGAATTATGAAGCGAATTAAGGCTAAAGGTATTGACGTTGTAGTTTATGAACCAGCCTTAATAGAAGACGAGTTTTTTCATTCAAAAGTAATTAAGTCACTTGATGAATTCAAACTAATTTGTGATGTTATCGTGTCTAACCGTATGGTCGATGAAATTCTCGATGTTAAAGATAAAGTTTATACTCGCGACCTTTTTGGAAACGACTAATTACCTATTCAAAAATCATGTTGACTTTTTGATATTCCGATTTTTTTGTTTATCCTAGTCTAAATTGTTGTTCTTATTGTATCTAATAACAGTAACTATTGGACCTGTTGTTTAATTGAATTGCCTATCCGTTTAGTTATGTTTTTTTAAACTATGGCTTTACAGTGTAGTTCTTTGTTACAGTAGCACAATCAACCTTAATTATTTTATCATAATATTTCATTAATTTAAGCGCTTTTACGCTGAACGCACATGCTGCGAATTGAATGATATAATTCATTGCCAATAAATATACCTAGCGCTTATAATCTAAGAATATAGTTAGATGTGCTGTTGGTTTGGACATTTTAAGTCACAACTTTACGAGTCTTTTATGGTTGCTCAAAACAAAATATATCCCAAAAATAGCATTAAAAACAAAATTGCTAGTGAAGTTCGTATTAGCCGTTTTAAATCTAAGTCCCAAGCGCTTAAACAGAAAACTATTTATGTTTATTGCCCTGAAAAGCGCGAGTTAGAGATCGGGTCAATTGTCGATGATTATTCATTTGATATAGTTGTCAATGATTATGATATTAACAATTTAGACTGTAAAGTAATATGTCACTATGAAAGTTCAAGTCTTAGTTTTGAAAAACAACAATTTCTTGTTGAGGCAACCGAACTTGGGGCTTGGGTTGAACCTCTCGTTAGTTATCTTGACTCAAGGTTGGGTTATACAGAAGTTAAGTTATTACAAAATGGTTATTTTTTACATCAAAAAGCCTTTTCAATTCTATCAACTAAAAGAACTCAACGTGCAAAGAGAATAATTGATATATTTTCGTCAATTATATTGGGTTTAATTACTTTACCTATTTTTTTATTAACAGCGGTCTTTATAAAGTTAGAAAGCCCAGGACCTATTTTTTTCAAACAGAAAAGAACTGGTCAATATAACATCGAGTTTTATGTTTATAAATTTCGTTCTATGAGCTCTGATGCCGAGAAGGATGGGGCACAGTGGGCGAGCAAGAATGATGTTCGAGTAACTAAGGTTGGTAATTTTATTAGAAAAACTCGTATCGATGAGTTGCCACAAATTATAAACATTATTAAGGGAGAGATGTCTATAGTTGGGCCCCGTCCTGAACGTGAGGTTTTTATTGAGGATTTAGAAAAAGAAATTCCTTATTATAGATTCAGACACGCAGTTAAACCTGGAGTTACAGGCCTTGCACAAGTTAGTTATCCATATGGTGCATCTGTTGAAGACGCTATATGGAAACATAAATATGATATTTATTATATTAAACATCATAGCGCTCTTTTAGACTTTAAAATTCTCCTTAAAACGATTAAAGTTGTTTTATTTGGTATGGGTAGATAATAGGTATTATTATGAAAGTTGTTATTCCTGTTGCTGGTCTCGGTACGCGTATGTTGCCAGCAACTAAAGCGATCCCAAAAGAAATGTTGCCATTGGTTGATAAGCCGCTTATTCAATATATTGTCAATGAGTGTGTGGCTGCCGGCGTCAAAGAGATTGTGCTGGTGACTCATGCCAGTAAAAATGCCATTGAAAACCACTTTGATAAATCATATGAGCTTGAATCCACTTTAGAGAAGCGCGTAAAACGTCAGTTGCTTGAAGAAGTGCAAGCGATTTGTCCTAAAGACGTGACAATTATGCAAGTTCGTCAAGGTGAAGCCAAAGGCTTAGGTCACGCGGTGTTGTGTGCTTACCCATGTATTGGCAATAATGCATTTGCAGTTGTATTGCCCGACGTGGTGTTAGATGAATATACCGCTAATCAAAAAACTGAAAACTTAGCTGCGATGATAGCGCGCTATCAAGCGACATTTGCCAGCCAAATTATGGTGGCCCCAGTACCTGAAGAAGATGTGAATAAATACGGGATTGCTGATTGTGGTGGTGTAGATATCGCCCCAGGTGATTCTGCTAAAATTAAAGCCATGGTTGAAAAACCTGATGTTGGTGAAGCGCCATCTAATTTGGCCGTAGTGGGCCGTTATGTGTTGTCTGAAAAGATTTGGCGTTTACTGGCGAAAACGCCTGCCGGAGCCGGAGATGAAATTCAGTTAACTGATGCCATTGATATGTTGATTGAGCAAGATACGGTCGAAGCCTTTAATATGACCGGTAAGTCGCACGATTGCGGTGACAAACTAGGCTATATGAATGCTTTTGTTGAATATGGCCTGCGCGATGCAAAGCTAGGCGCTGATTTCAAAAAAAGCGTTGAGAAAATGCTGCTTGAACAGTAAACATTGATTTATTGTTAACACCAAAACCAACTCTTTGTAGTTGGTTTTTTGCTATAGCCTAAAAGCCTAGAGCGCTGCGCTGCTAGGACGCTACGCGGCTAGAGGCTATACAATCTATAGCAAGAGCCTAGGACGCTGCGCTGCTAGGACGCTACGCTGCTAGGACGCTACGCTGCTAGGACGCTACGCTGCTAGGACGCTACGCGGCTAGAGGCTATAAAAGAAAACAGCATAGCGAAGCGACTCTAGCAGGACGAAGTCTGACTCTAGCAGCCGCAGGCACTCTATTCCTAGACCCTAGCAGGACGCAGTCCGCTCTCTGGCGAGCCTGCGAGTTCCTAGAATCTAGAACCTAGCAGTGACGTAGTCCGCCCTAGGTACTAGATTAAATTTTTATATTGGAGTTTTTATGTCTCGTAAGTATTTTGGCACCGATGGTGTGCGTGGGAAAGTAGGGACGTTTCCGATCACCCCTGATTTTGCTATGAAGTTAGGCTGGGCGGCGGGTAAGGTTTTAGCGTCTACTGGTACCCAAGAAGTGTTGGTTGGTAAAGATACTCGTAGTAGCGGTTATATGTTTGAATCGGCTATGCAGGCTGGTTTGTCTGCTGCGGGCGTAAACGTGGCACTGGTTGGCCCTATGCCAACCCCGGCGGTGGCGTATTTAGCCTCGACCTTTAGAGCGGATGCGGGTGTAGTGATTAGTGCATCACATAATCCTTTTTATGATAACGGCATTAAGTTTTTCTCCAATGATGGCACTAAGCTAAATGATGAGCAGGAGCTCGCCATTGAAGCGCTATTAGAGCAAGCCCTTAATCATAATGCTATGCAGTGTGTGGCGTCTGAAGATTTGGGTAAAGTGCGGCGTATTAATGACGCAGCCGGCCGTTACATTGAGTTTTGTAAAGGGGTGTTTGCTAAAGACTTAACCTTAGCCGGGCTTAAAATTGTGGTCGATAGCGCTAATGGTGCGGCTTATCATATTGCGCCCAATGTGTACCGTGAGTTAGGTGCTGAGGTGATTAGCATTAATGATAAACCTAATGGGGTTAACATTAATGACCGTTGCGGCGCGACCCATTTAGACAGTTTGCAAACCGCTGTGATGGCACATGAAGCCGATTTAGGTATTGCGATGGACGGTGATGCTGATCGGGTTATGTTTGTTGATCACAATGGCCATATCGTAGACGGCGATCAAATTTTGTATATTTTGGCCAAATCTGCCAAACAGCAGGGCACGATGAGCGGCGGTGTGGTTGGCACGTTAATGTCTAACCTCGGCCTTGAGATTGCCTTAAAAGCACTGGATATTCCGTTTAAACGCGCCAAAGTTGGCGACCGTTATGTGGTTGAACAATTAAAAGCCACCGGATGGCGCATTGGCGGCGAAGGCTCTGGGCATATCTTACATCTTGATCATGCATCCACTGGCGATGCTGTAGTAGCGTCGTTATTAGTGCTGCAAGCGGTATTACAATCTGGGCAATCATTGGCCGAGATAGTATCGGGCATGAATAAATTACCCCAGGTGCTGCTCAATATTCGGTTAATTGCTAACAATGCCAATGAAATCCTCGCCTCTGACGCCGTAAAACAAGCGGTAATTGAAGCTGAAGCGGTACTCGCTGAAAACGGCCGCGTACTACTACGCAAATCCGGCACAGAACTACTCATCCGCGTAATGGTAGAGTCTACCGACATCGAAATGTCAAAAGCACAAGCAGAGCATATCGCTAAAGCTGTTCGTGGCTAGGCTATATTACAGCTTGCTACAAATGAAACATAAAAACAGGTGATTTGCTTAGCAGTCACCTGTTTTTGTATGTGCACTTTTTGTTTAACAAAAATCAATTACGATGATATTTGTTCGTGTTGTTGTCAATAGCGAAACGATAGTGCAATTTTTCGGGCAATTAAGAGATAAATACCCACTCAATCACAAGCTGCACCTCATCCTGGATGGAGCAGGATATCACCGAGCGAATGTGATCAACGACTCGGCTCTTAAAACGAGGTATTTTGTAAACTCGCGACTCTAATTACTGCCCATTGTCCCATCTGCCTACAGCAAGTGAGTGCGCTATAGTTTATCTATAATTACGCATCATAATAGCTCTTATGATATACAATAACTAATCACTCTTGTGTTATTTTGGTTAGGGTGATATGTTTTTATATATAATTTTTCTTTAGTGATGCATTAAGACGTATTGAAATGAGCTATGTAACAGAGCAGATATTAGAAAGCCTTCGAGACGCTCGGGTACGTAAGGGGTTTAGCCAGAGAGAGCTGAGCGCTCGTTCGGGTGTACCGCAAAGCCATATATCGAAAATCGAGTCTGGTGGCGTTGATTTAAGAATGTCCAGTTTGATTGCACTTGCCCGTGTACTCGACCTAGAGTTATTTGTCGCACCTAAAAAGTCTGTTCCTGCCATCAAGTCGATCATTCGAAGTAGTAACGGTACTCATAATAACGGTCTTAGCGATGAAAGTGAGCAAATGTCGCCAGCATACCAGTTAGAGGAAGACGACGATGACTAATAATGTCTCTACGTTAAACGTTTTGCTCTATGGTGAACCCATCGCAACGATCACTAATGTGGGCAATGACAGAACGCTATTTGCCTTTATGGATTCGTACATTAATGACGAATCACGGCCCGTATTAGGGCTTGGCTTTAAAGATTCGCTAGGTGGCTTGCTGACCAACTTCAAACCTACCCAAACCAAGTTAACCCCATTTTTCTCTAATCTTTTGCCAGAAGAAACCATGCGTAATTACCTGGCAGAGCGTGCTGGTGTGAACCCTGCGCGGGAATTTTTTCTATTGTGGGTGCTAGGGCAGGATTTAGCTGGCGCGATCACGGTTGAACCGGCCGATGGTGAAGCGCTGCCGCCTAATGTGCATCAAGACATTGAAGGTGAAACGAAAATTGAAGCTCCAATGCGCTTTTCATTGGCGGGTGTGCAGTTGAAGTTTTCAGCCGTACAACAAGTAAACGGCGGTTTGACCATTCCTGCTACGGGCACCGGTGGCTCTTGGATTGTGAAATTGCCGTCGTCTCGATTTGAGGCTGTGGCAGAAAATGAATATTCGATGATGGAATTGGCTCGAATGTTGGGAATGGAGGTGCCAGAGACTCAGCTACTTTCCATTGACCAGATTGCCAATATTCCAGAAGGCATTGGCAAATATGGCAGCTCTTTTAAAAATGCTCAGGCTTTTGCGATCAAGCGTTTTGACCGTGCAGATGGTCAAGCTGTGCACATTGAGGACTTTGCGCAAGTTTTTGGTGTCTATCCTCAAGATAAATACAAAAAAGCTAGTATGCGGAATATTGCTCAGGTTATCGGCATCGAAGGTCAAGACGAGGACATCGCAGAATTTACTCGCAGGTTAGTGTTCAATACGTTAATTGGCAATGCCGATATGCATTTGAAAAATTGGTCTGTGATTTATAAAGACAAGCGCACCGCATCGATTGCACCTGCTTATGACTTTGTCTCGACCATTCCTTATATCCCAGATGATAGTGCGTCGCTCAAGGTTAGCCGTAGCAAAAAATTCAGCGATTTCACGTTGGATGAGTTATCACACTTAGCCGCTAAGGCCATGCTGCCAGAAAAATTGGTGTTAGATACCGCCAAGCAAACCGTAGCAGGCTTCCATGAGGTATGGGCGAAAGAAAAAGCGCATTTACCACTTACCAAGTCGATGATTGAAGCAATCGAGACACACTTACGAAGCATACCGCTACGCTAAAATGAGAACCGACGCGTACAGAAATGCATAGGCGTCGGTCATATTGGGTTGAAGATTATGTTTAGTGACTTGTTTTGTCAATCATTGCCCCTGGTTGCCCCATTCCTTGGGGCGTTCGAGCTTCATCTATCCATCCTCTAAAGCTTGCGATATAAAGCTTTGCCCCATTGTCCCAACTACCCACAGTAAGTGAGCAAATGGTGGGTAGGCTAGTTTCTCCTGATTGGCTTTTTTGGCATACGGCTGTGTTTACCATCGAAAAAGGCCAATACTCTGAACTAATAAAGTGATTCTTCATAACTCAGGCTACACGTTGGGCGTGCAAGCGCGATTAGCCCCTGTTTGCGTCCTAGGCTGACAATCACGAAGAACGTGAGCTTTAGCGTAAGCCCAGGGGCGAGTACCACAAATATCATCATGCAATATCGGGTAATTGCATAGCCTAAGCCATGTGGCTGTTCGAGTAAGGCAATGCCAATACACCAACCAAGGCCTGCCAGAATGGCTATTGGAAAGGTAATAGGTGCGAGTCGCATCATAAATTGCATGTTATATCCTTCCTAATTGGATCCGCAGCAGTGTTGGCTACGTTCGTTGGTAATCCCCCCTAAAAAAACCTATTCCACTAATTGGACTGAGTAAATCGTAAAAACACGATCCCACTAAGTGGACGTCTCTATACTTCAATATAAGGTATTTCAACTGCTTGAGCTTTTAAATACTCGGTTCTTGTAAGTATGTTGTCACTCAGTTGCTGAAAATACTTTATATCATTAGCAGAAAAATGAGATTGAGTTTTCAGACTTTCAATCAACGATTCAGTAGATAGTTGTTTTATCACTTTATTTGCCAATTCAGTCAATAACCTAGATAACAGTTTCTTATCGATACCACATGTTTCTGCGAAATCAGCCAGTTGATACGCGTGAATATCATTGGGGTCAAACTCATCTCCCATAGCCATCGCCAACATGTGTTTAAATTGAGGGAACAAAGCGATATTGACGAGATCATAAGCTGGAGTGAATCGTGCGTTATTTCTATCAAAGAATAGTGAAACGTTCTTGCCGTGACTGTCGTAGTTGCTGATCATTAAATTAAACAGTTGCCAGTTTATAAGCCATTGCTTACTTTCAATTGGCGAAGACATATGTTCAGTGAATTCAAATAGCTTTACTAAGCTAGCTCCATCTCGAATATGTTGAACATCTCTTCCGTCACCCAAGTTTCGCTCATATTTGTAGTCTCTTGGTAAATTCAATGCTTGGCAGCCATCGATAACATGACGTCTCATTACTTTGTTGGAGTTGGCAACATATTTGCGGTCAAATCGTTTTACGATGAGCGATGGGTGCGGTCCAAAATGTCTATACTCAACATCAGCAGTTGGCAATCCAACTGCACTAGAGAGCTTCATACAAAAGAATTCGTTCAAGACGAGATTAGGACTGTTTCTCTTTTCAAATTTTAAAATATGGGTAGAACAGAGTGAGCCATCACCAAAGCCAATAGTGCCTTTCTCATCAATAAAAACATTTAATTTATCTTGAACTCCGGCCACGCTGAGACGTGGCTTATCGTCCCATATGAGTAGGCCAAATTCTTCTTTATTGTCGAGTCTTGTAATTAACTCTTCTTCTTCAAGTATTCTAAAAGACGGCTGGTTGTGTTCTTCTTCTAATGACGGTAAAAATGTCACAGCGCCTGCTAAGTCATTTCCAATGGCACGGACTTGTGAATAAACATTTTTCTCTGAAATACCCAGATTTTCAGCCAATAGCTTTCTTGCTTCACCTTCAGGCAAGGCATTATCTAGAAAGTTGTAAGCGACTTCTGGTGAGTGTTGATTATCCAGTGATAAATGGGGTGAGATAGCAAAACCTTCGTTTTGCCACTGCGGTGAATAACTAAGTTTTAATAAGTTGGTAGTGTTATCTAAAGATAAATTTCCAATCACTTGATCAGCGTATTTGATGTCTAGCCTGTATGTGTAAGCTTTTGTCATATCTAAACCCAGTCATCGTGAGGTGATGATATCTTTTCTAAAGGGGTTAATTCTTTAGAGGTTAGCTTAATACCTAATCCGTTTAAAATAGAAAATACCGCTGATAAAGTGCAGTTTGAATTTCCGTTTTCAATACGTGATAAAGTATTAATACCAATTCCGCATAGCGCGGCACAGTCTGCTAATTTTAGGCCGAGTTCCGTTCTTTTTGCTTTGATGAGTTGGCCCAGAACTTCTGCATTATCTATGAATGCAGAGCTAGGCATTTTCGAAGCTGTTACTTTCTTAGCCATCAATCGAACCTTACTAAAAATTAATCACCGATTTCAGTGATTATAGAACGATTCCAGTAACTTTTAAATATATTCACCGATAAAGGTGATTATATTACTCTCGTGAAATGTATCATCAATAAATAACCGATAGTGGTGATTATTTGACTAGTTAACAAACAATCATCACAGCGGCAATCTATTTCAATGTTGATTTTTGTTGAGTTGCTTTAATATGTCTCTCATCTCAATTATACGCTGGGGCGAGTACGCTCCTGTTCTCATCACTGCAAATTCAGCGAGTGTTAATTCGAAAAGATTTGGATTATGCTCAATAATGTAACAACTACCGCTATGTGTTATTACCTCCAATTTTTCTCCTTTAATTTGTTTAGTCACTATTTTGGATGTCACTATTTGTTGGGACTCGCCAAATGACTTGTATTTCGATTTTTAAAATTGAAGGGAACTGACGTTTAATAAAGGTTCTAGAAGGTTTGGAGTTACCGTCATGACCCTGTTTGATAGTTACATGACGGTAAGTGAAGGCTTGTAACCCTTTGTAAAGGTTAGTAATTTCTGTTCTATACTCTGGCTCTGAATGTGGTGCAGCTTTTGATTTTAGCTTTAATTCAATGTGTTATTGGTGTTTTATTTTGTGATAAATGCATTTAGTCACCACTTTAGTACCACTTTGATTGGTCTGTAAGCTGATATTCTTATGGGCAAACTCCCCCTTAGTATTTCTTTTTTATTCATTCATATTTTTTGAGTCAGTCTCTTTTATGGCAACACGCGTTAGTATGTAATCACATATTTAACGGCTGTAGCGTGTAAATAGTATTTTAACGGTTATAGCGTGTAAAACTCGATTTACCTGCTATAGCGTGTAAAGTGTTATTGGAACTGTTTATATAGGTAAAGTGATTATGAAGGTGACGAACTCAAAGCAGCTTAGCGCGTATCTTAAAGATGCGCGGCTAAATATGAAGCTATCGCAAAGTAAAGCGGCTAGTAAGGTCGGCATTCGTCAGGATACGGTTTCTAGTTTTGAGCAGAACCCTGACTCTACTAAAATAGAAACACTGTTTAAGATATTATCGGCATTAAACCTTGAGCTAGATATTAACGTTAGAAATCCAGAGTTAGGGTGTGAGCTTGTAGATGATAACGCTATACCGACTGAGCAAGAATGGAAGGAGGAGTGGTAATGGCTATCCTTGATGTTTATATGAATGGTTACCTAGTCGGAGAGTTAACTAAATCGACCACAGGCTCCCATCTGTTTAAGTATGAACAGCAATGGTTAGATACCTCCAGTAGTCGTCCCATCTCTTTGTCTATGCCACTGCGTAAGCAAGCGTATAAAGGTGATGAGGTTTACAATTTCTTCGATAATCTACTCCCAGATAATATAGAGGTGAGAAACAGAATTGTTGCTCGCCACAATGCTAAATCGACCCAAGCGTTCGATTTATTGGCTAAAGTCGGCCAAGACAGTGTCGGTGCATTGCAACTTGTACCACATGATCAACAGCCGTTTGATATCAAAAAGATTGAGTCTAAACCCTTATCAGATAAAGAATTGGAAAGAGTGTTAAAGGGTTATCAGTCGGATATTCCATTAGGCATGTTAACCGATGAAGATGACTTTCGAATATCGATTGCAGGTGCCCAAGAAAAAACCGCCTTACTTAATCTAGATGGACAGTGGCGGCTTCCTATTAAAGCAACCCCGACAACACACATCATTAAGCTGCCCATAGGTTCGATACCGAGTCATTCACATACTCTTGATATGTCTGAAAGCGTTGAAAACGAATACTTATGTATGATGATTGTGAGGGAGTTTGGTTTAGATGTACCACAATGCTCTATCATTAAGGTGGGTGATGTTAAGGCGCTTGCTGTGGAACGCTTTGACCGTAGGCTCTCATCTGATGGTAAATGGATTATGCGTTTGCCCCAAGAGGACTTTTGCCAAGCATTAAACATTCCGCTAGCGAGAAAATATGAAAGCCACGGCGGCCCCGATATTGAGCAGATTATGTTGTCTTTATTAGGCTCCACCAATTCAGAGCAAGATCGAGTTAACTTCATGAAGTCTCAGGTGCTGTTTTGGCTATTAGCGGCAACCGATGGTCACGCTAAAAATTTCTCACTTTTTATTGAGGCGGGTGGCGGATATCGACTAACCTCTTTTTACGATATTTTATCTTTGTATCCTGTGCTCGGCGGTAAAGGGGTAAATATTTGCGATGCAAAGCTGGCTATGGGGCTCAAAGCGACAAGAGGTAAGAAGTACCAAATAGGACAGATCTTCCCAAGGCACTTTATTCAAACCGCAAAAGCCGTAGGTTTTGATCCTGCAACTATGGCGGACATCATGAATGAGATAGCCAATTCAGTTGACTCAGTCATCACTAAAGTTAACTCTCAGTTACCTCAAGATTTTCCAGTGCATATAAGAGATACGATTATTGATGGCTTAAAGGATAGATCTAGACGACTACTTAACTAGCAATTGGCTTCTTGTTGGTCTCGCTTAAATAACACTCATACATACTCATACATAATAGGTGCTTCATTTGCCTGCCTAATAAACCACACCAGAGTGCTTATCAGAGCACAAAACAGCTCCCATCTGACTTACGCTTAAGCCATCCACGTGAGATGCCTCATCCTACAGCCTCAGATAATGGCGTCTCATTGGAGGGCGTTTTGGCGGTTTTTAGTCTCACCGGTGTATGAGTGGTGGTAAAAAGTTGATTTAAATCGGTTAATTAGTTTTTGGTTGGTATCTCGGTAAAACAGGTCCAACCTATTCGGATAAAGTGGTTTGAAATCAATCGTTTAGTTGTTTTTGTTGAATGTGGTTGGCGGTTTAATCGCCTATCCACTCAAAGAAAGTAAGCCACAATGTAATATCTCTGATGTCGATTTCAATGCGATTTCTGTTATGGCTTAAATCGATCTGAGGTGACTTAACGTCTTAATATTGGTTTCGTGTAAATCAGCGAGTTTACTTTGATAAGTATTTTAATACGATAGGCATTAAAAATCACCCTTTAGTAAACTTACGCAACAAACTTATAATGGTTATTTGCAACCCAATGTTGAGTAAACTAAGCCGATCGAATGTCTGTCTGCGTTAAAGGTTAGTCGGAGTAAAAAATTCAGTGAGTTTACTTTGGATGAATTATCGCATTTAGCGGCCAAAGCCATGTTGCCAGAAAAGCTGGTGCTGGATCCCTTTAAACGAAAAAACCCACAACAGAAGTCGTAGGCTTAATCTTTATCTTTATCTTTATCTTATTATGTCTTTGGTGGGCTGCCGAAGCAGGAATATCCAAAGTGCTCAGAGTCATATTAGTACAAAACTGACGGTATCGACAATATTAATCGATCTTAGGACTTTCAATGCCACATGAAGCAATAGAGCAAACGTTATCGATAAGTCGCTTTGCAACATATAGAAACGCTGTTTGTACTTCTCCAGGGAGAAAATATCAACCAAAACAGAAGATTAAAGTAGAAGTGGTAAACATTCCAGCCTATACGAAAGAACCACAACCGCTTCAAATAAACTATGATTTTTTGCCTGATGCAAACAGTGCAATGCATAAATGACTAAAACGTTAGTTGCCTTATCAATATCACATGTCCAATTAGCTGTACAACTTAAACGTATAAGGCTATACTTGTGCAATTAAATGTACATGTGGAGGTTCATATGAAGATCGTATCTTTTACTGAAGCTAGAAACAGTCTCAAAGCCGTTTTAGACGGTGTCGTTAATGATGCTGACACAACCGTAATAACTCGCCGTGACTCGGAAGATGCAGTGGTTATGTCTCTAGACTATTACAATAGTCTTATGGAGACAGTTCATTTACTTCGCTCGCCTGAAAATGCCGAGCATTTAAATCGTTCCATAGCGCAGTATCGTGCTGGTAAAACAACAGCACGAGAGTTAATTGATGAGTAGTCGCATGCGTTTACTTTCCTGGACTGACGATGCTTGGAATGACTATTTGTACTGGCAAACTCAAGACAAGAAAACACTAAAGCGAATTAATAAGCTGATCAATGATGTTAAACGTTCGCCATTTGAGGGCATAGGTAAACCAGAGCCACTAAAGGAAAACTTATCTGGCTTTTGGTCGCGTCGTATTGATGACACAAATAGGCTTGTTTATGCTGTTGATGATCACGCTATCACGATAATTTCGTGTCGTTACCACTACTAAAATTAGCTTCATCGCTAAGCAACTAAATAACGTTGATAGCGGTAGGTTTTATCGTCATGATAAAAGCGACCTTTTTTGACAGAGTCTTACTCTATACGTAAGCGCTCAATTAACCGCACATACCAATAACCTTCAAATGTGACATGATTATTTCCTAACTAAATCTAGGAAAA
>NZ_JBEOPI010000045.1:0-36363 GCF_040309905.1 Shewanella sp. CAL98-MNA-CIBAN-0140 | reverse complement strand
TGCAGCTAAAGCCTGGGTCTCACATTACCCGAAACTGGGAATTATGTGTAATTAGGTGGGTTTATTATCCATACAAGCTGTTCAAACGGAAAATGTAGGTGTGGTTTCAATTCTTTTTTCAGCATTAACGATCAAAGTTGAAGATGGAAAGGTAAAATGGTTTTTTGGTCCAAAATTTTGGAATAAATCAATAAAAATATCTGAAATTGAGTCGGCACAAGAGATAAGAACAAAATGGTACTATGGGCTTGGAATTCGGTTAATCTCAACTGGATGGTTATATAACGTTTCTGGTCTAACGGCTGTTGAATTAAAACTTAAAGATGGCACAACGGTTTGTCTGGGTACAAACGATCCAAAAAATTTAATAAAGGCTATTAAGCAAAGTAGTTGACTCGTGCTCGTTCCTTGCAAGTTTTAGCCAACTATTTTCCGCCTTTTACAGTGTTCGTTACTAACTCGTCTCTGTCCAAAAGTAAGTCAGCTAATTAGATTTGAGCTTTTCCTATTTAGCTTTCATCTATAAACAACTATGCAGCTAAATCGAAGAGAGTTAAATTACCGGTGTAGATGAGTCAGCGAGTATCCAAAACAGGGATGTTTTGGTTAAGCCCACAAGGATGCTGATTTTAAAATCAAGAGCTGGCGTCTCGCTTAATCATCTGCACTAAGGTCACTCTTTCACATCCCTGTGATCGCGACATTTACTAAGTCCTGTAGCTCACATGCGGCAGGCAATAAGTTCAAATGAAGCTACGTTATAAATCAAGCTAAACCAATGCCAAGTAAGCTGAGTTAATTAATATCTTAAACCCACTTTTGTCCACAAACGAGTTAGCTAGGCTACTCTGTATATGCTAATGCCATTATTTGGATTCTGCGTTAATAAACCACTCTTTCCAAATAATTCAGGCTGCCAATGGCAGCCTGAATGTTATGTACTTAACGAGTGTTAAGACTAGCAGCGGTTACTTACCATCAAAGGTAAATGACTGACCTGCTAGGGCGGCTTCAAACATTAAGCCTCCTTTTGCGGCGGTAAATATCGCCATGCCATTGATATAAGCGGCTGTTGCAGTGTGGTTACTTCCTGCTTGCCCTGCACCAGCTGAATTGCCCGTAGTACCGACTTGAGCATTGGCACCAACGTTAATCGCTACGGCAGATGCTTGGGCACTAAATTCAAAGCTACCGCTGGTGAAATCATTATAAGCTTTAGCATCTTTAAAAAAGATAATTTCGCTATAGGCTTGTCCGCCTAATTGAAAACCAATGGATAGCTGGGTTAACGTGGAATCCCCCATATAAGCATCGCTTTGGTATACACGACCATTTCCATATGCGGCACCAATCCCGATACCGCCTTTGGCTACGGTGGGGAAGATGGCATAACCATAAGCAGTATCAAATAAATGGCGGCTTTCATTGGCTTTTTTAAAATTAGTAATTGCATCGTTATAAGCATCTTCGTTTGCAAAACTAGGAGCTGAAAACGCGAAGCTTAATAACACGAGTAAACTGGAAACAACTAAGCTAATTGAACGTTTCATAAATAACCTCAGTGACTAAATTGTCATGGTAAAACTCACCATAGAATAGCATAACCCTAAAATGACGGGTGTTAATAAACATTTATGTCGGCGGGCGCCAGCAGAGTGTTGATCATTATGTTCAACGTGATGTGTTCAGGAGAATCAGCTGTTTTTTCTGTAGCACTAGCCTTTTTTGTCGCCCTGATCTGCTGCTGAGTGATCTGCTGAAAAATCGGTAGCGTCGTTCTCATCCTCATCCAGCATTAAATCATGTAAATAGGTTATTTCTTCCTGGTCCAGAAGCTGCTCTGTGGTTGGTGTCGCTGCTTTTTTGGTGGCGTTGAGTGTGCCGCGCAAATAGGCTGCTCGCGTGACTTGCTGGATACCATATAAAGCAAACACATATACAGTCAGTAATAGGCTTAAACGTGTTACCGCTTGGATTAACAAAGAGACTGAATCACCCAAGTAAAATGGTAAATACACCAATACAATGCGCAACACCCAATTAATCAGAATACCAATGGTTAATACACTTAACCAGCGAAAACGTATCACTTGCAAATTGGGTTGCCTATTGGCCAAATACTGTGGGCGATAGTGAGACAATAAGCGGTAAATCAGCCAAAAATAGATAATAGTTTGTAGCATTAATAATATGGGTAAGGTCAAAGCCAATAGACTAATACTGTTTAACTCAGCCAGAGAACCAATGGTGTTATTTGAGGTTTGTGGGTCAATACTGATATGAAATAATATGGCTGAACTGGTCACTAATGCAACGATAATCGCACAAGCAAAATGCTTGATTAATAGCGGTTGATAGTCTTCTTCCGTTAAGCTGCTTTTACAATATAAGTACAGCATGGGCATGAGTAAAAAATAGACAGGAATAAAGAGAGTAAGCGCTAAATGGATTGGGATCGGTGTTGTTTCTTGGGTTAGCAACCCGGTTAAAAAATAACAACCTATGAGTAAAAACATCCCGGCTAGCAGGCTATTGCTGCGAGTCGTGCTTTGGTAAATATAATGAACATACAGGCCTACTCCAAGGCAATGAATGCCTCCGAGTAAGGAAAGCCACCAGTATGTTTGAATGAAGAAATCGTTAAATTGGTTCATTTTCACTCTCTTTGACGATAGTGAATACTAACCTACTTTCTGCAAACCGAGTAGTTTCCGGTGGTTAACTTTGCTCAGATTTTCGTAAATGCCTGTTTGAGACTCTTTCTGGTGGTAAACCGGGTGCCGGTTTACGTTCAGCAAGTAAATGCTTAATTGCCAAAATAGGATGAGGTAATAGCATTTTGGGCCCAGAAAACATCATGATTTCACGCGCTCTTTGCTTCATGTGAGGTTTGTAACAATGGACAGGGCATTTATTACAAGTGGGTTTATCTTGGCCGTATGGGCAACGATCTAGGCGAGTATTGGCATAGCTTAAAAACTCACTACACTGCTGGCATACACCTTGGGACGGCTTGAGCGGGTGGTGCGCTTTACAGTATATTTCGACCATAGCTTGTATTGTTCGGAATTCGTAGAGTAATTTACCACTTAATAATTCTTTATCACTCATAATATTATCTCTTATTAAATACCTTAGTAAAATAGTCGGATATTAATAGTGTAAGCTTGGCAATTGAACCTAGCAAACTTAGCTTATTTAATTTTGAGCTTATGCGCAAAATGTCCTTTTTTGAGGTTTGGATCGCAAAAATGATTGAAACTGATGCTAAATGATAGGTCGTCTATGACTTGTTATAGATTAAAATACATAAATACTTGATTTTATAGTGTACATTGAAACAATAATGAATGGTGCTTAAAAAAACAGCGCGGTATCATTAAAACCGTACATTGCCTCACAATGAATATTGTGAGTGAGATAAAATCATGTGCTACGGCATATAATCAGCAAGGTGGAAGCCTAATGAAGGTAATTTTAATTGTCATATTGATTGCAATTGCTCTGTATCTATACAGACGCACTCAAGCGGTGGCAAAACAAGAACTTGATAAAACCGATCGTAATGTTACACCGCATTCATCATCCAGTGAGGTAGCTCAATCTGAAACGTTAGCAGCGACAGACGATACTGCTAAGGCAGACTCTGAGCATGCAGCCAGTGATAAAACGGTTGACGATGATGCATTATCAGACCGAGCTGTAGATAACGATAAACTTAATTCAGCCGTGTCTGTTGATGAGCCTGTCGAGGCTGCTCTTACTGAACCCAACATATCAGCAGCAGACACCCAGCAAACTGATGTTGTTTGCGAGCCAAAAGCAGCATCAAAGGATACTGTCGCTGTGGCTGAAGTGAGCAAGAGTCATGTTGAGGCCAAAGTGCCTGATACCCCCGCGGTTGAAGTGTCAAACCATAAAGGGTCGTTATTGGATCTAGTCAGTGTTGAAGGCGATTGGGCAAGCGAGAGCTTTGTACAACAGGTTGATGCTGCCAACATTGCCACCGATCTTCAACATCAGCATAGTGAATTAGTCAGTGTGATTAACCATTGCTATAAGATGCGCAAGCAAGCTGATTATTGTCAATATGGTGCGGCCTTACAGTCGACCTATTTAGCATTATATCGCTTATTACATCAGCAAAACATCACCCAACAAAATACTGATGAAATCAAATCTCCGGCGTTTATGCAATTATCGACCTTGTTGAACGACGTGGGTCAGTTTGATGAGGCAGTTAAGGTCTGTCAACAAGCGCTTGAATACCAGTTAACAGATGGCACTGTCACTGGGTTTGAAGGGCGAATAAAACGTATCGAAAAGGCTAAAACTAAAGTGAGCTAACAGGCTATTCAATACTGTTGGATGGATATCAGGTATGATATTCAAAAGGAAAGCGGACCTTGGTTCGCTTTTTTGTTGCTTCAGATCCAATGATTTCAAGGTTAAAAATGACATTAATGACTCGTACATTGACTAAAATATTGCTAATTACTGCCACCGTGGTCTTACTTGCCGGTTGTTTTCGTACTCCACAATGGACCTTATTTTATGTTGCAGACCAAGCACCTGTTCCTACGAAAATAGTACAGCAAGACCATATTGCCGGTTATTACGATTCATTGGAGCAATGCCAGGCCAAAGGTACAGGAATGTTACGTTTACAAGCGTCTTCAGTGCCCGCAGAGCAAGCTTTTGTGTGTGCAGAGCTGTGTCAGGTAGATGAACAGCAGCAATTGCAGTGTAAAAGCCAAGTTGCAGGAGTTGTGGATGATGCAATTTAAGCAAGATTTTTTTGAACAATTAGAAGGCTTTTATTCACAAGTTTATCCTTTGCCAATCAGTAATCCTCATTGGCTTGGTTGGAGTGATGATGCTGCTCAACTGATTGGTTTAGAAAAGCCTAATGCTGAATTGTTAATGCAGTTATCGGCTAACTATGCCGCGCCTGGTGCGAGCTATTATGCTCAAGTCTACAGTGGTCATCAATTTGGTGGCTATACCCCCAGATTGGGCGATGGTCGCTCAATTATATTAGGCGAAGCCATTGGCCCAAATGGCGCTTGGGATGTCGCCTTAAAAGGCGGCGGTCCCACGCCGTATTCTCGCCAAGGTGATGGTCGGGCGGTAATGCGCTCTGCGGTGCGCGAGTTTTTAGTATCCGAAGCACTGGCTGCGCTAAATGTACCTACCAGCCGTGCGTTAGCGGTTATTGGCTCCGATTTACCCGTTTGGCGCGAAAGCCAAGAAACGGCCGCCATAACGGTGCGCTTAGCTAAAAGTCACATTCGTTTTGGTCATTTTGAATATTTTTGTCATGGCGAACAAGGTGATACTGGCAAGCTTTCTCAATTGGTTAATTTTACGATTAAGCAGCATTTTGCGCATTTATCAACAGATGCCGCAGGTTACAAACAATGGTTTTATGAGATAGTGCAATCTACCGCTAAAATGATTGCACACTGGCAGTCTGTCGGGTTTGCTCACGGCGTGATGAATACCGACAATATGTCGATACTCGGTGATACCTTTGATTTTGGACCCTTTGCTTTCTTAGACACCTTTAAAGAAGGCTTTATTTGTAATCATTCTGATCACGAAGGCCGTTATGCCTTTGGCCAGCAACCCGCAGTAGGGTTGTGGAACCTCAAACGTTTGGCCCAAGCATTAACGCCCATTATTGAGTCTGACGATTTAATCGCAGCGCTAAACACTTATCAATCTGAACTGGTTAAGCAGTATTTACGCCTTATGCGTGGCAAGTTGGGAATGCATCAAGCCGCGAGTTTACATGCACTTAATTCACAAGATCTTAGCGCAAAACCTCTCAGTGAAGAGGCTCAAGCTGAGCTCGATAAACATGATTTGCAGTTGTTGGGGCAATTTACCGTCTTACTGGAAACTAACCAGCTTGATTACACCAATAGTTTACGCCGTTTTGGTCAGCTGGACCCGAGTCACTCACATTCTACTTTACGAGACGATATGGTCGATGTTGCTGGCTTTGATACCTGGTATAAAGCTTACCAAGACCGAGTGGGTGAGGTGGCAGATATTCAAGGGTGGCAATGCGAGCGCAACAGTGTCAATCCGAAATACATCTTGCGTAATTACCTAGCCCAAGAAGCCATTATCGATATAGAAGAGAACGGTGATAACAGCAAATTATTACAACTCCAGCAACTTTTACGCCGTCCTTATGACGAACAGCCCGAGATGGAAGACTTTGCCAAACGCCCACCCGACTGGGGACAAGGCTTAATTATGTCTTGTAGCAGTTAATTAATGTATTTTACCTGAGTCGATTATGAAATTACTTTCAGCCCAATTAGATCCGCAAGCATTAAGTATTGTTATTCAAGCTGAAGTGGATTTTGAGCAATTTGAACGATTTGCCGAACCGCTAGCGGCTGTACTTGATTGCGACATCCGTGATCGCCAATGGGGAGCGGATCGTCATCAATGGTTGCTCAATTTTGAAGGAAGTCCTTTATGGTTACATTACGAGTTTTATGGTGATATTTGTTGGATTTCTACCGATAATGCGAAAGAATTAGACGTATTAGCGTTTTTGTTAACGCTACTTGCTCCACATATTCAAACGACTTAAGAAGGCATACATGGACAACTGTACCGGCGCAGAATTTCATTTTCAGGCACTGAAACCCGATCTCATTCTTGATGCGATTGAAAGCATAGGCATCTACCCTGAGACGGGGTTATTAGCGTTAAACAGTTATGAAAATAGGGTGTATCAGTTCCGCTGTGATCAAGGCCTTCGTTATGTGGTGAAGTTTTATCGCCCACATCGTTGGAGCAATGAACAAATTCAAGAAGAACATGATTATGCATTAGAATTAGCCGCTGAAGACATCCCCATAGCCGTTCCAGTCGTCATTGAGGGCAAAACCTTATTTGAGTATCAAGGTTATCGTTTTGGACTCTTCCCCTCTATTGGCGGGCGCGCGTTTGAAGTCGACAATCTTGAGCAACTTGAATCGGTTGGCCGCTTTATTGGCCGTATTCATCAATATGGCGCAAGGCAGCCCTTTGTGTATCGTGAACCGCTCACGCCAGCCATTTTGGGCGATGAGTCTTATCGCTATTTACGTGAAAGTGGGATTGTTTCCAGCTCGATGCAAACGGCTTTTTTTACGGTAGTTGAGCAGGTATTAGATAAAGCCAAGCAGATTTGGCAGCAACACCAGTTTACCTCGATACGCCTGCACGGCGACTTACATCCGAGTAATATTTTATGGACACCAACTGGACCTGGGTTTGTCGACTTAGACGATGCCAGGCAAGGCCCAGCAGTACAAGACTTGTGGATGATGTTAACCGGAGATCGCCAGCAACAGTTATTGCAAATTGATCTTCTATTAGAGGGATATCAAGAATTTTGTGATTTTGATGCTAAGCAATTGGCACTGATTGAGCCGTTAAGGGCATTCAGGATGGTGCACTATAACGCGTGGTTAACCAAGCGTTGGCAGGACCCTGCCTTTCCAATGAATTTTCCATGGTTTGCCGATATTAAATACTGGGAACAACAAACGCTGGCATTTAAAGAGCAGTTATCGGCACTGAACGAGCCACCATTGAGTTTACCCAGTTTTAATTAACAATATTTCATAATCACTACCTAATAGTATTTAGTTACAAATACAATTAGCTAACGATTGAGTTAAAGACTAACGCTAGACTATGATAGAGCCAGCGTATTGATATTTTTGCCTACTTAGAAGGAAGTAAAATGAAAAAAGCATTATTGATGGCCGCAGCACTCCTGCTCGCGCCGATGGTTGCGATGGCTGCCGATTATAAAGAAGGTGTGCATTACACTGTGATTAATGAAGGCCCTGAAACAGCCAAACCAGAAATCACAGAGTTTTTCTCATTCTTTTGCCCCCATTGTTTTAACTTTGCTAAAACCGTAGTGCCTAAAATTGAAGCGAATTTACCCGAAGGTGTCAGCTTTAATCAAGCTCACGTTGAGTTTATTGGTCGCCAAATGGGCGTAGAAATGTCACGTGCTTTTGCGGTTGCGCAGCAGCTTAATGTTGATGAGAAAATTGACACGGCATTATTTAGTGCTATCCACGATAAGCGTCAGCAGTTTACCCGCCCAGACGATATCAGAGCAGTATTTATTGCCAATGGCGTAGAGGCTAAAGCTTACGATGCTGCGGCGAATTCATTTATGGTTAACGCACAGATGTCGAAAATGAAGCGCGATACTGAAAACGCTAAAATTTCGGGTGTTCCTTCATTAGTTGTTAATGGTAAATACCGAGTAGAAACCAGCTCAATTAAATCTTATGACGAGTTAATTGATATCGCATTCTACTTAGCGACAATGAACAAAAAGTAATCTAAGCTAAATGGGTTATTTAAATAAGGAGCTTCGGCTCCTTTTTTTATTTAACCTCAGCTCAAGATAATAACCGGTTCTCAAACTGCCCGTAGAGCCATTAGCCAAGTGAATTGACGTGTTAATCATCTGTTTATTGAACGTAATGCAATGCCTTTAGCATAAAGAGGAGCTGTTTGAGATACGTTTGGGTGGAGGGGTAATTAAGATGTCGTTATCGGTGACTAGCAAGGCTTATGAGTATGGCGTTTTCAGCCATGTGGTTCGGTAAGATCGCCGATTGTGTTGCTAAATGGTATGAGTTTGAGACTACAACAGGCAAAAAAAACCGCATGTCTATAAAAGACAATACGGAAATGAGTCAAATAACTCTTTTTTACCCTGAGTAACATCGAAGATAATAACATGATGTCAAAATATTGACAAGTGTCATTAAAATGCCGTAGTTGCTTATGTGATTTGTTAGAACAAAAAATGGCAAGTTAATGAAACTCTTTCGACATCAAGTTGTCCAATTTGATGACATTCAAGTTGTGTTTAACAAGAAAGTGAATCGTGTTTTTATATGCGCTTTGGATAGTTCCATTTCTGACTTATACATGGCTTATCGTTGTTATTTCATCGCACCTTGCGCATGTATCTTCTTGGAGGAAGTCGTATGAGAATGTTCCCTGTTTATGCACCGAAACTAATCGTTAAGCATGCTAGGATCTTTTTAAGTGGAGTGATTTGGGTAAAAGACTTAGGGCTACTTGAATTTGATAAGGGTCGCTTTCTACACACAAAAAAAAACCTGCCAAAAGTTAAGCAGGCTATCCGTGAACTAAATGCCTTGATTGAAATCCAATCACAGCAGCATCAATCCATTTAGATCTCGTTATTCAATAAACCAACAAGGCCGTTGACCTTATCACTCCAAGAGTTTAGGTCTTGCTGCAATTGTTGGTTTTTTTGTGTCAATTCTTGTTGCTGTAACGTCAACGCTTGGTTCTTTTGCTTCTCTTCATCAAGCTCCATTTTTAGTAGCTCAATATTTTCGAGAGTCGCCTGGATTTTGGTTTCCAGTTGGGTCAATAATTCAAGGCTCATGGGGGGAGTCCTATACGTTTCGGGATGGAATCCCGATTCTAGCAGTGTCAAGGCCTATAGGAATAGCCTTTAAAACTAAGTGGCTAAAATATATTCAATAAATCGTACTATATTGTACTTTATCTTTGTTCGAGGTATTTTTAGCTGTCAACCATGACAATAAAAGACTTTGTTATAATAATTTCTAGGCACGATGTCTGTCACTATATGAATAAAAATATTGATGCTTGTTACGCTCAATTGACGTATTTTGATTGAGGATCTAGGGCTTCGACTTGACATTAATCTCTAGCCTCCATAGTCTGCAAGCTCAGTTTTTAAGGTGGTATGTAATGGACATAAAATATAATTTAAAATCTGCGTCAGAGCGCCGCACAGAACCATTTAAGCCAGAAGGCGATGTGGGTTTTGGCAGGCTTCGTACTGACCACATGTTTTTAATGGATTATCGTGATGGTCAATGGTGTGATCCGCGTATAGTCCCTTACGGCCCGTTTGAAATGGCACCAGGTGCAATGTCACTGCACTATGGTCAATCAATTTTTGAAGGCGCAAAAGCCTTTATGCACGAAGACGGCGAGATTTACACTTTTCGTTTAAACAAAAATGCAGAGCGGATGAACCGTTCTGCCGATATCGTGTGTATTCCGAATATCGATGAAAGTATGCAAGTGAAGGCAATCAATGCCCTTATTGATGTTGATCGTTTGTGGTTTCCGCAGCAAGATGGCGCATGTTTATACATTCGGCCGTTTATCTTTGCAACCGAAGATCGTTTATCCGTTAGTCCAAGTCAGCAATACACATTCTGTGTCATGTTAAGCCCATCTGGGGCTTATTATGCCTCAGGGGTAAATAATGGTATTCGCTTGTTAATCAGTACTAAGTACCACCGTGCAGTATCTGGTGGTACTGGTGCTTCAAAAGCGGCGGGTAACTATGCTGCCTCACTGCGTGCTGGTAAAGCGGCTGTAGAATATGGTGCATCGCAGGTATTGTATTTGGATTCAACCAATACTCAAATTGAAGAAGCTGGCGCGATGAATCACTTCCACATTTTAAAAGATGGCACTGTGATTATTCCGACATTCACTGATACCATTTTAAAATCCATTACCTCTCAATCCATTATGGAACTTGGGGATATGCTGGGTTGTGAAGTAAGACAAGAAACGGTGATGTTAGATAAGTTTATTGCTGATATTGAGTCTGGCGAAATTATTGAAGCCGGCGGTTTTGGTACTGCCGCGGTGGTGTCCCCTGTGAGTTCATATATTTTTGAAGATGGACGCATTATCACTGTCGGTGATGGCAACGTTGGACCCAACATCCGACGTATCTATAAAGTCTTCACTGAGCTACAAAAAGGCCACATGCCAGCTCCAGCGGGTTGGGTAAAGCGTATTGAGCGTGTTGCACCCTAGTTCATTCTATCGGTAGCACTTTAATAAAAGCTCCTAAATGGAGCTTTTATTTTGTCTTAAAAATGACTAATGGCAGCTTTGTCTTTGGTTAATAATACCAGGCAATCAACAGCGTTCAATGGCTTGCTGAGCAAGAAGCCTTGCACTTGATCACAGCCTCCTTCACGTAAGAAATTTAATTGTGCTTGGGTTTCAACCCCTTCAGCCACAACCTTAAGTTCTAAACTATGAGCCAAGGTAATAATGGCGCTAGTGATTGCTGCATCGTCAGGATCTTCAGTTATATCTCGCACAAATTCTTGATCAATTTTCAAGGTATCAATTGGGAAGCGTTTCAAATAGCTTAAGCTTGAGTATCCAGTGCCAAAGTCATCTACTGCGATGGTTAACCCCAAGGCTTTGAGTTGTGACAGCACAGTGACTGATTCTTGTGGGTTACCCATAATCATTGATTCAGTTAATTCTAGCTCTAGGGCACTTGCCGGTAGCCCAGATACTGCTAATGCGACCTCTATCATCGAGATAATATCGACTTTTAACTGTCTGGCAGAAAGGTTAACGGCAACAGAGATATGCTCAAAGCCTTGTTGGTGCCATAGTGCCAGCTGACTACAGGCTTGGTTAATCGCCCAGTGACCAATCTGATTAATGATGCCGGTTTCTTCCGCAAGTGGGATAAACTCAACCGGTGAAATCAAGCCAAGTTCTGGGCTTTCCCAACGCATTAAGGCTTCAAGGCCGATAATTTTTTCGGTTTTTATATCGTATTTAGGTTGATAAACTAAATATAGCTCATTGTTTTGCATGGCATTTTTAAGGCCAGCTTCTAGTTCGACGTAGCGTGTCGCATATTGGTTTAATTGTTTGGTATAGAATTGGAAGTTATTTCTGCCCAGTGATTTAGCGTGATACATGGCGGTATCAGCGTATTTTATCAACGAGGTCGTATCTTCTGCATCTTCAGGATACAAACTGATACCAATTGACGGTGAGATAGTCAGAATTTTATCGTCAAGCAAATAAGGGCTTTGGAATGCATTTAACACTTTTTCAGCAATAATAGTAGCGGCTTTCGTTTTTGCTACCCCTTCTAAAATAATGGTAAATTCATCACCGCCTAAACGTGCAACGGTATCGCCATCTCGTACCGCATTTTGTAGGCGATGGGCGACGGCTTTAAGCAGTAAATCACCAATGTGGTGTCCCATTGAGTCATTGATATGTTTAAATCGGTCAAGATCTAAAAATAACAATGCCACAATACTATTTGAACGATGTGCTTTAGTGACCGCTTGATTGAGCCTGTCTTGGAATAGCGTACGATTAGGCAATCCAGTCAGTGGATCGAAGTTAGCCAGTACCCGTAAATCTTCTTCCGCTTTTTTACGTGCGGTAATATCGGTGAATACGGCCACAAAATGACTTGTCTCACCTTTGTTATTAATAACTTGGTTTATTTCCAACCATGCAAGGATACCGCGACGGTCGCGAGTTCGAATGTGTATTTCGCCGGCCCAATGCTTGTGTCTTAAGAGCTGGGCTTCAACTGAGTTATAAAACTCGCGAGACTGCTTACCCATGGTTAAAAATAAGAAATGCTTGCCGACTACATCACGGTGTTTAAAGCCGGTAATGCGGCTAAAAGCTGGATTAACGGAACGTATTTGGTAGTCAAGTTCGCCGACGACAACCGCTTCATTCATGCTAAACAAGACTTGTGACGATAGTTTTAACTCGTTTTCGGTCAGCTTACGGCTAGTAATATCTTTATGAGTGCCCGCCATTCGCACTGGGATATTATTTTTATCTCGTTCAACAATTTGACCTCGGTCTAGTACCCAGGCCCACTCTCCAGGTTTGGTTTCTACGCGGTACTCGGCTTCAAAAAACTCACTGTCACCATTTAGATGATCGTTAAGCAGTTTTTGCACTCGAGGCCTGTCTTCTGGATCAATATTTTTAATCAATAATTGATCTTCTAACGATAAATTCATCGGCTCAATTATGTTGGTTCGGTAAACTTTGCCCTCTTTGATATTCCAGTCCCACATGCCATCGCCCGAAGCCCAAAGCGCCAGTTTTAGGCGCTCTTCAGAGGCGCGAATACTGCTGTCAAACTCACGTTGTTTAGCCAACTTTTTCTGTTTTGCAGCAAAAAACCAAATAATAAATAATAACCCAGCGGTCACATACAGTGCATAAGCCGCGTGAGTCATATAAATCGGTGGCACCACTGACACATCCACATTGAGGGTGTATTGACTGTATTTATTAGTCCCTAATGCATGGCGAACCATTAATCGGTACTCACCTGGTGGTAAGTTGGTATAGGTGATTTCGTTCCCATGGGATAGTTCACGCCAATCGATATCATAACCGTCTAAAAAGTAGCTAAAACGGCTTAATTCAGGGTAACTAAAATTAAGCGATCCGACTTCAAAGCTGATGAGTTGCTTTTCATAAGGCATGGTAATGTGGGGAGCATGGCTTAAGTCGTGAATAGGGTGCTGGGTGTCTCCAATAGTGTATTTTGTCAGCGCCAGTTTGTTCTCGGCTCTCTGAATTGGAATAGTGGTAGGGTTAAAATGGTTAAGGCCTCGAATACCGCCAAACCATAAGGTGCCGTTTGCTTCTTTAAACTTGGCCGCACCATTAAACTCATTAGCTTGCAGGCCTTCGAATTTGTTATAGGAAATAAAGCTTTGATTACTAGGGGTAAAACGTGAAACGCCCGAGTTAGTACTTAGCCACAAATCGTGTTTGTCGTCTTCTAAAATAGCGTAAACCGTATTACTACTGCCATCAGCGTTGACGTCCATTCGTTGAAATTTAAACGTACCGTATTCTAGGGTTAGTTTGTCTATACCACCGTGAGTGGCCACCCAAAAGTCGCCATTTTCGGCCAGTAAAAAGTCTCTAACGCGGTTGTCACTGAGGCTATGTGGATTGTCGGGATCATGATTTAGAAAGTCGAGCTTTTGTTCTTCAGCCGAGAGCCTTACCACTCCGCCCATTGTTCCTAGCCATAAATAACCTTGGCTAAAATAGAGCTTAATGATTTGGTATTTGAACGGCGAAAAGTCAGCTTGAAAACCGAAGTTATAGGCCATCATGCGGTTAGTATACTCAGAGATAAAATACAAACCTTGCGAGCTTGCTATCCATAAACGATCTTTGTCATCAAAGGCTAAACTGCGTATCTGAGTATCGGCATGAAACTGTTCGTTTGCAGGTTTGATTTGCTGCAGGGTGTTATTCTTGTCTAGGGTAAATAGTCCCACATTGGTGGCAAACCACAGTAAACCTTGTTTATCTTGGACAATGTCATGCACTGTTAACGATAATTGTTCTACTGGTATCGCGAGTGACTGTGCAAATAACTCATTGATGTAGTGATATTGGTTATCATGAGGGGCCAAATATTTGAGCCCAGCACCATCGGTGCCTATCCACAGGCGTTGCTGCGTATCCCGAAAAATAGTGCGGATCATGTTTGCCATACCTGACGAATCGGTTTGGTCATCGTAAACGTGGCTAAAGTATTGATGGCTGAGATTAAGCTTATCGATGCCCGAATACCCCGTGCCAATCCATAGGGTACCGTTTTGGTCTAGCATTAAGCTTTGTAGGGTATTGGCACTGATGCTATTGAGTTTTTGTGGATTATGCTTATAAACTCTGCTGTGCCACTGACCATCAATAAAGTCGAGTTGGAACAGGCCTGTATTAGTTCCAATGGCAAAAATCTGATTGGCATTTATCACCACTAAGTCCGTAATCCTACGGCTGTTGCCATAATTATTATCACTAGACCATATCAGTTCTTTTTGTTGAGTATCTAAATTGTAGCGCCAAATTTGATTATCAATGGCCAGCCAAACAGAATAAATTGAACTTGACTTGATTTGATTTACTGTCTTGTTAACGGGAATATCAAGCCGAATAATGGTGTTACTATCAATGGAAAATGTGCCATGAGATTCAGTGCCGACGACAATGTACTTATCATCAACATTGGCAATACTGGTAATATTAGGGGTGATGTTATTCGCTAAACTGACGGGAATAATTTTTTCTGTTTTTAGGGAGAGTATGTACAGACCTGAACGTGTTCCTACCCATAAGGTATCGCCAATGACAGCAAGGTGGGTCACCTGAAGTTCTGTTAAACCTTGATTTTGTTTGAACTGAGTGAACTTTCCGCTAGTGAGATTGAGTCTATTGAGGCCATTATTGAAGGTGCCTACCCATAAATCCCCATCGGGCGATTGCAAGATGTCGGTGATCAAGTCTCCCGATATAGAATTACTGCTTTTTTGTTGTTTTAAGTATAAGGTAAACTCAACGCCATTATAGCCGTGCAGACCGTCTTGAGTTCCTATCCATAACATCCCCGAACTGTCCATAAACAGGCGAGTAATCGTGTTTTGATTAAGGCCTCCTTCTGTATCGAAGTGGTCAAACTTTACTTCGGTTAGACCGTTATAAGGATCATTTTTTTGTGCTGCAACAGACACCGAAAAAATCAATATTATGACCAATATTAGCCTGTGTGCTAACAGCATGAATACACGAAAATTCAAATTTCACCTATAAAAACTTCATTGATAAGGCTGCGATAAATTCTAATTATATTAACAAAAAAACGCTAAATTAAACCTTACGTATTCAGTTGTTAATTAATTTTAAGAATTGAGTTATAGATAAACTCTTTTTCCTTCTAAAACTGACAGTTTTACACGTTTAACGCAACAGAAAATCGTCATTTGTCGGTTTTTTGACGATTTAATCACTTTGATTACGTTGTTGCTGTAGGTAAGCTTTTTTTATGTCATCAATTTGCTGATCTTTATCTAGCCAAAGTCTATTTAACCAGCGCTGAAATTCGACACGGGTTTCCGGGCTTGAAAAATAGATCTGTGGGTCAACTCGCGGCACCGGGAGTACTTCAACACGCATAATCACTTTTTTGGTACGTCCATGCATGACATTAGCCAGTACTTTTTCCGATGTTTCTGGATAAACCAAAGTGATATTTAACAGGCTGGTAAACTGTTCGCCCATCGCAGATAGCGTGAAGGCAATGCCGCTGGCTTTAGGGCGTAATAAATGGCGATACGGTGAATTCTGACGCAGACGCTTCTCTTCGGTAAAGCGACTGCCTTCAACATAATTAATAATCGATGTTGGCATGTGTTTGAAACGTTCGCAGGCTTTGCGGGTCGTTTGAAGATCTTTACCTTTCAATTTTGGATTCTTTTTCAGCTTAGCCGCACTCGTTCGGTTCATAAACGGCATGTCCAGCGCCCAGCAACCTAGGCCCATTATTGGCACATAGAGCAGTTCTTTTTTTAAAAAGAATTTCAACATTGGAATGTGGTTACGCAATACGTACGTTTGGGCGGCAATATCAAAGCCACTGACATGATTACTGATCAGTAAATACCAGCCGTTAGGGTCAAGTTTATCGAGCCCTTTTACATCCCATTCAATATTTGAGATTAAATATAAAATGCCGCCGTTACATGTGGCCCATGACCACATTAAACGATTCATTATTCGGGTTAATAGTCTGCGTGCAAGCAAGAACGGCAGTAATAATTTTGCCACGCCGCCAATGGTTAACAATGAGCTCCATACTAGGGTATTGATGATCAATAGCGACAAACTGATTATAAAGAGTACCGGCCCAGGTAAAAAAGTCAGCATATGTTGTTATACCTTTGGCTTTGCGTCAGTAATGAATTGTTGTAACTGTTGATCTTTTTCAACCCATAGCTGATTTAACTGTTCTTGGAATTCGATTTTAAATTCGCGGTCTTTTAGGTAATCACCCCGCATATTCTTTGGGATGTCAGTGATTTTGATATCCACTCTAACGTCAGATAGTTCGCCACAAATATATTGCCAATACGTAGGAACGATGTCTGGATAATAGATGGTCACATTAACGAGCTTATTTATGTGCTCCCCCATAGCCGATAATGCAAAAGCCATCCCGCCAGCTTTAGGCTTTAGCAGGTGTTGAAAGGCAGAGTTTTGTTTATCATGTTTAGCCACACTAAATCGTGTGCCTTCAACAAAGTTCATTATACTGACTGGCTTGGTTTTAAATTTCTCACAGGCTTTGCGAGTAATTTCAATGTCTTTGCCTTTCAATTTAGGGTTTTTTCGCAATTGTGCAGTGCTGTAACGGCGCATAAACGGAAAGTCTAATGCCCACCATGCTAGGCCGAGTACCGGCACAAAGATCAGTTCTTGTTTGAGGAAAAACTTTAAAAATGGAATGTTGCGATTAAATACTCGTTGCAAAATGAGGATGTCGACCCATGATTGATGGTTAGCAATGACCATATACCATTCTTTTTCAGAAAACGATTGATCGCCAGTGACATGAATACGCATCGGATGAAAAATGTCTTCAATGATAGTATTAGTGCTTATCCATGCTGTCGCGCAATTATCGAGAATATAACTACAGACTTTTTGAAAAATGCCAATCGGGATCAACTTTACAATACTGAACATCAAGATGGGGATTGTCCAAAAAATGGTATTAAATAAATAGCATAAGAATGCAATTGAACCTTTGATTTTCGAAAGCGGCGACATTTTTCTCTCCTATTAAACGGATGGCTATGTTACTAGGAGTCGCTGATTTGCTCAATCAATACGATAGGTTAAATTACGTTTATTGTTGATTCAATTTTGCTAGTAATCGGTCCATTGCCCGATAACCAAGGGCTTGAGCAATGTGATTGCGCTCAGTGGTAGGAGATTGCTGCAAGTCGGCAATGGTGCGTGATACGCGTTGAATACGATGAAAACTGCGAACAGATAATCCTAAGCTCACGACACTTTGTTCCAAAAAAGCCAGATCTGCTTGAGTAATCCCCCCATCTTGCTTGAGTTGCTTTGGGGTTAATTCACTGTTTAATACCCCAGAACGGCTGAGTTGTTGATCGCGCGCTTGTTTAACGCGCTTGGCTATTTCAACACTAGACTCACTGGGTTGGTGTTGTTGGGTTAAGGTGCCGGCAGGAAGCTTGGGTACGTCTACGGTTAAATCGAAGCGGTCTAAAAAAGGCCCCGATAAACGTGATAAATATCGCTGAATTTGATCGGGCGTTGAACGCGCGCGTTCAGTATCGCCACAGGGGCTTGGGTTCATGGCGGCGATGAGTTGAAACCGACTCAAAAAGGTCAATTTTGCTGCAGCGCGTGAAATTTCAACTTGGCCGGTTTCCAACGGCTCTCGCAGACAATCTAGTACCTTACGAGGAAACTCCGCTATTTCATCAAGAAATAAAACCCCGCGGTGCGCTAAGGATATTTCCCCTGGTTTGGGGTGGCTACCGCCGCCAATAAGTGCAATCGATGAGGAGGTATGATGCGGCGATCGAAAAGGGCGGTTAAGGAAGTTTTGTGGTTTGACATGTAATCCGGCGACAGAATGGATCGCCGCCACTTCAATCGCTTCGTCGTAGGTGAGCGGGGGTAATAACGGAATAATTCGATTGGCTAACATGCTTTTCCCTGTCCCTGGGGGGCCTATAAATAACATGTTATGTCCTCCGGCTGCCGCGATTTCAAGCCCTTGCTTGGCTTGATACTGGCCAATGACATCACTCATACAAAGTGATGATGATACTAGAGGCTGCTCTTCAATCCACTCGGGTAAGGTATCGAGTAACGGTAATTGTGCCTGGCCGTGTAAAAAGGCTGCCAAGTTTTGTAAGTGGGCGACAAAATAACTGTGATGATAACCAACGAGTTCTGCTTCATGACGGTTTTCGATGGGCATAAAAAAATGGTGCTGATCATTACGTGCCGCAATAATGGCAGGCAGCAATCCACAGCAAGGGCGAATTTGACCTGAAAGAGCCAATTCACCGACAAACTCACATTGGTGTAATGCTTTGGCTGGGATTTGATTTGACGCCGCGAGAATACCAACCGCAATGGGTAAATCATAGCGGCCACCTTGTTTAGGTAAATCGGCTGGGGCGAGGTTGACGGTAATGCGTCTTTGTGGAAATTCAAATCCTGCATTAATCAATGCACTTCTGACGCGCTCTTTGGCTTCTTTGACTGAGGTTTCTGGTAACCCCACTAGATTAAACGCCGGTAAACCATTGCTTAAATGTACTTCAACAGTCACTCTCGGCGCTTCTACACCGCAGCTTGCTCGGGTAAATACACAGGCTATCGCCATTAACAATTCCTTTTGTTTGAATAATATACAAATGAATGGGTTGCTACAGTCTAGCAGCGATGTGTTTTTTTGCGTGATAAAGGCTAAATAAGTCAGATAAAGTTAGCTTTGTAAGCTAGTTTAAATCACTGATGTTGAGTAGAATACCGTCGCTTTATCGTTCGCGGGGACTGATTATAAATTGGTCTGTTGTCGTGAAACGCAATAATGATATTTCACCACTGGTTATTTCTATCTGTATTGCACCGTTAGCCAGATTAATTTTAATGTTAATAAATGGCTGAGGTCTTGCATTTGTCCATTTTGCAACAAAGATATGTACATACATTCCTGATATTTTGGCTAGTACTCAGGTAAAGGTAAACTATGAGCCTCTCTGATAATTTATTGATCATCTTGTGCCTAATAGGCATAAGTTGTTTTTTTTCTATGTCTGAAATTGCACTCGCGGCATCACGAAAGATGCGCTTGCAATTAATGGCTGATGAAGGTGATTTACGTGCCGCTAAAGTGCTGAAACTGCAGGCGCATCCAGGCAGTTTTTTTACCGTAGTGCAAATTGGACTTAATGCAGTGGCTATCATGGGCGGTATCGTCGGTGAATCGGCCTTTAGACCGCATTTTGAACAACTACTGTTGCCTTTATTAGGCAATGAGTGGGGCTTGCAGCTGAGTTTTGTGTGTTCATTTGTTACCGTCACCTCGTTGTTTATTCTATTCGCTGATTTGATGCCGAAACGGATTGCAATGGTGATCCCTGAGCAAGTGGCCGTTACTTTTGTGATGCCCATTATTCTATGCATTAAAGTATTAAAACCGTTTGTGTGGATTTTTAATGGCTTGGCTAATGCTATTTTTAAATTATTACAAGTGCCTACCGCGCGTAATGACCAAGTGACCCATGATGATATCTACGCCATGATGACCGCTGGCACTGAAGCCGGTGTGATGGATAAAGGCGAGCAGCAAATGATGGAGAACGTGTTTGAAATGCAGTCTGTGTCGGTGACCTCGGCCATGACGGCGCGTGAAAGTTTAGTGTATTTTTTACTGCAAGATACCGAAGAAGACATCAAGCAAAAAATTGCTAAAAATCCGCATAACAAGTTTATCGTTTGTGATGGTCAACTGGACATGATCAAAGGATTTGTTGATGCAAAAGAGCTGCTTATCCGAGTGATTAATGGGCAAGATATAACCTTAAAAGGCAGCACGCTTGTACATAACTGTTTAATTATTCCTGATACCTTAACCTTATCTGAGTCGATGGAGTATTTTAAGAATAATCGATCTGACTTTGCGGTGGTGATGAACGAGTATGCTTTGGTTGTCGGTATTGTGACCACCAACGATCTACAAAGTGCCGTTATGGGCGCGTGGTCATTGCATGAAAGTGAAGAGCAAATTGTTGCCCGTGATGGTAATTCTTGGTTAGTGGATGGCGTGACGCCCATTACCGATGTGATGCGCGCATTTAATATTGAAGTGTTTCCACATAATCAGAATTACGAAACCATTGCCGGTTTTATGATGTATATGCTGCGTAAAATTCCCAAGCGTACTGACTTTGTCAATTACGCGGGTTATAAATTTGAGGTGGTTGATATTGATTCTTACAAAGTCGACCAACTATTGGTTACCCGTTTAGACATTGATGCACCGCCATTACCTTGAGTAATTCATATTCGCCCCATTAAATAATCTCTAAGAACGCACTAATGATCGGATCATTGGTGCGTTTTTCTTTGCAGCAACAGCCTAATTCAAAAGGGGGGATTGGGATTGGCGACGATAAGATTTGAATACGCTCTCGCACCGGACTATTGTGGATCACCGCCTCTGGGCTAATACCAACGCCACAGCCTAAGGCGACCATAGAGACAATGGCTTCTTGGCCAGAAACTTGAGCATATATGTTGGGTTTGATGCCCATTTGCTTAAACCACAAATCGATCCTTTTTCTGCCTGGACCATGGTCAGGCACGATATAGGGTAGTTTTCCCCAATCAATTTTTGCTTGGTTTACCCATTGCTGTACTTGGCATGGCATTGTGGGGGCAATAACTGATATTGGCACCTTATCAATCGGGGTAAAATGCAAGCTGGCGGGGAACGCATCAGGCAATGCAATAATGGCAATATCGGCGCGATTCTTTTGAATTTGATTGACCGCATTAGCCGGATCCCCAGTGTTGAGATTGATATCGACATGGGGATGCTCACGTCTAAATCGGTCTAGCAGCGCCGGTAAATGGCTATAAGCTGCGGTAACCGAACAATACAAATTAAGATTGCCGCGTAAAAACTGCTGACTTGGGTCGATACGGTTACGCAGTTGGGTCCATTCCGATAATGTCTGCTCAGCAAAACGCTTAAATTCTATGCCTGCGTGGGTAATGGTGACACTGCGATTGTCTCGTTCAAACAATTTGCTGCCCAGTTCCTCTTCTAAACGCTGTAAAGCGCGGCTTAATGTCGATGGGCTGACATGAGATTGCTCCGCTGTTTTGGCAAAATGCAGGCTATCGCATAAGTGTAAATATAATTTAAGAGATCGAATATCCATCACAGCACCTTATAGCACGCATTAGGTTAAGTATTAGGTTATGTATTCTATGTTGCATTAATTGCAACGTGATGTCCCGAATATATCATTTTAAGCAATCATATGCATGCGCTATAGTGACGTTAATCACAACGTTTAAGGTCGCTGACTTATAAGATGTTGTGTCCCCAATTACTAAATTTTATAGGTGGTATCAGATGGCTAACTATTTTAACTCTCTGAATTTACGTCAACAATTAGCTCAACTAGCACAATGCCGGTTTATGAACCGTACTGAATTCAGTGATGGTTGCAACTATATTAAAGATTGGAATATTGTGATTTTAGGTTGTGGTGCTCAAGGCCTTAACCAAGGTTTAAACATGCGTGACTCAGGCCTGAACATTTCTTTTGCCTTACGTCCGCAAGCAATAGCAGAAAAGCGTGCATCATGGCAAAAAGCGACCGATAACGGTTTTACCGTTGGCACCTTTGAAGAGCTTATTCCTGCAGCTGATTTAGTGTTAAACCTAACGCCAGACAAGCAACATACTAATGTTGTTAATGCGGTTATGCCATTAATGAAGCAAGGTTCTACCTTATCTTATTCACATGGTTTCAATATTGTTGAAGAAGGCATGCAAGTTCGTGCTGATATTACTGTCATCATGGTTGCGCCAAAGTGCCCTGCTACAGAAGTACGTGAAGAATATAAGCGTGGTTTTGGGGTACCGACATTGATTGCCGTGCACCCAGAAAACGACCCAAACAGTGACGGTTTAGCGATTGCTAAGGCTTATGCCAGTGCTACTGGTGGCGATCGTGCAGGCGTATTAATGTCATCGTTTATTGCTGAAGTGAAGTCTGACCTTATGGGCGAACAGACCATTTTGTGTGGCATGTTACAAACCGGTGCCATTTTAGGTTACGAGAAAATGGTGGCTGACGGTGTCGAACCGGGTTATGCCGGCAAGTTAATTCAACAAGGTTGGGAAACGGTAACCGAAGCGCTTAAGCACGGCGGTATTACCAACATGATGGATCGCTTATCAAACCCCGCTAAAATCACAGCATTTGATATGGCTGAAGAGTTAAAGGTTATCCTTAAGCCATTGTTTGAAAAACACATGGACGACATTATCAGTGGTGAGTTTTCTCGCACTATGATGGAAGATTGGGCCAATGATGATGCTAATTTATTGCGTTGGAGAGCGGATACTAACGAAACCGCGTTTGAAAATGCCCCAGTATCATCTGAGTATATCGACGAGCAAACCTATTTCGATAAAGGTATTTTCTTAGTGGCGATGATCAAAGCCGGTGTTGAATTGGCGTTTGATACCATGGTTGCCGCAGGCATTGTTGAAGAATCGGCTTATTATGAGTCGCTGCATGAAACCCCTTTGATTGCCAACACCATTGCGCGTAAACGTTTATATGAAATGAATGTGGTGATTTCAGATACAGCTGAATACGGTTGTTACTTATTTAACCATGCCGCAGTGCCTATGCTACGTGATTATGTTAACGCTATGCCATCTGAGTACTTAGGTGCCGGTCTTAAGGAACAAGCAACTGGTGTTGATAACCTTCGCTTAATCGACGTAAATGAAAAAATTCGTAATACAGAAGTTGAGTTTATCGGCGCTGAATTACGTGGTTACATGACGGATATGAAGAGTATTGTTGAAGCGAGCTAACGTATAAAGTGATGGGTGAAGTACCCGCTTAGTTGTTTGCAGCATGTTTATGTTGTCGGACAGGCATCAATCGTACGGTTCATCTTGTCAATTGGGCTGTTGGGAAAACAAATCGTTAGATTGTTGTTAAGTGACTGTTGTTAATTGATTGTTAATTGATTATTAACAAGTGATTAGTCACTTAATAACACGCTTATAGTTTTTGTGGTTGTTTGCATTGTCTCGGCAGGGAAGCTGAATTTTTTTACAAAGTAGATTTTTTAGTTGTATTGGGTAATTCTTTTATGGTACTTATTTAAGTACGCCATAAAGGTTGTGGTTAAATACCACTAAATAAATCAACAAAGATACCTAGGATACAGTCGATAATATGTTAAACCACGCAACCATACTCATTCTCGAAATTATTACCGTAGTGATTATTAAATCACCGCGGGGGTGGCGTTTTGACAACTAGACTGACCTAAGAGTCACACAGATTGCAAAAACCCCCGCTCCGAAAGGACCGGGGGTTTTTTAGTTTTAGCCCTAAGTAAAAATAAAAGACCTAAACATTCCACAGTAGAGCAGCAGATACATTGACGAAGTAGAGAGCAACATATGGAAGCAGTACAGAAAATGCGCGGCGCTGATGCAGTAATTAAAGTACTAGCAGCACATGGTGTGACAACCGTATTTGGTTATCCTGGTGGGGCGATTATGCCAATCTACGATGCCCTTTATGGCGGTCCGGTAGAGCACTTGCTTAGCCGTCATGAGCAAGGCGCCGCGTTTGCTGCGGTGGGGTATGCTCGTGCGAGTGGTAAAACAGGAGTGTGCTTTGCTACATCCGGTCCTGGCGCCACTAACTTAGTCACCTCACTCGCCGATGCTCTGCTTGACTCTGTTCCGCTAGTGGCCATAACCGGTCAAGTCTCTAGCAGTGTGATTGGTACTGACGCATTCCAAGAAATTGATGTATTAGGCATGTCGTTGTCGTGCACTAAACACAGTTTTATGGTCACCGACATCAATGAGCTTATTCCTACCTTATATCGCGCATTTGAAATCGCCGCAGCAGGACGTCCTGGTCCGGTGTTAGTTGATATTCCAAAAGACATCCAACTGGCTTCATTAGAATACAAAACACCGCTTCAAAGCGTTACCGATGAATTACAACCCCAAGTCAGTGAATTAGACGCTGCAGCAGCGTTAATTAAGCAGGCTAAAAAACCTATGCTGTATGTCGGTGGTGGTGTTGGAATGGCTGGCGCGGTTGCGCATTTACGTCAGTTTATCGCCGCCACAGGCGTCCCCTCGGTGGCGACCTTAAAAGGCTTGGGCAGCATTGCACATGGTACTAAAGGTTATTTAGGCATGTTGGGCATGCATGGTGGCAAAGGCGCAAACCTTGCAGTGCAAGAATGCGATTTATTAATGGTAGTAGGTGCACGCTTTGATGACCGTGTTACCGGTCGCCTTGCCAGTTTTGCCAGTAATGCCAAAGTATTGCATTTAGACATCGATGCTGCCGAAATCGGCAAGTTACGCCAAGCTGACGTAGCGATTGCAGCCGAGTTGAGCTTGGTGTTACCCGCATTAACGGCCGCAGTGACTGGCCAGCTTGATATTGGTCAGTGGCAAGCAGATGTTGAGGCGTTATCTCTTAAGCACCAATGGGATTACCAACATCCGGGTGAGTTAATTTATGCCCCAGCGATGTTACGTCGTTTAGCCAATAAATTACCTGAAGACAGTGTGGTCGCCTGCGATGTGGGTCAACATCAAATGTGGGTGGCGCAGCACATGTGGTTTCGTCGCCCTGAAGATCACTTATCAAGTGCAGGCTTAGGCACCATGGGTTTTGGCTTACCCGCCGCGATTGGCGCTCAAGTTGCGCGACCCGATGCGACTGTGGTCACGGTCTCTGGTGACGGCTCGTTTATGATGAACGTTCAAGAATTAACCACAATCAAACGCCGTAAGTTGCCGGTAAAAATCCTACTGATGGATAATCAAAAACTCGGTATGGTTAAACAGTGGCAACAACTGTTTTTTGAAGAGCGCTACAGTGAAACAGACTTATCTGATAATCCTAATTTTGTCCTTATGGCATCAGCATTTGATATACCAGGTCGAACGATAACGCGTGCCGATCAAGTCGAGCAAGGATTAGAAGATATGTTAAACAGTAGTGGTCCTTACATGCTGCATGTGTCGATTGATGATGCCTTTAACGTGTGGCCTTTAGTACCACCGGGTGCGAGTAATAGTGAAATGATGGATCAAATGGAGAAGCAAACATGATGCATGCATTAGAAATAACCGTTCAACATTGCCCTGAAGTGCTTGAACGCCTACTACGTGTTACTCGCCATCGTGGGTTTACAGTCACCCAAATGCAAGTGCGTATCAATGACGATGCCAGCATGGCAGTAGACTTATGGGTTGAGGCCGAACGTGCCATTGAACTGCTGAGTACCCAGTTAGACAAATTAATCGACGTGACTCATTGTAAGGTGTTATCTGCGATACCGTTAAACAAGGTCGCCAACGGCTAGCGCTTACGATTGAGCCAAGCACGATTTAGTTAGATACTATTTAGTTAGAGATTATTTAGTCGTTATTGGAAAAACCGCTAACGAGCACTGTAGTAAACAAGGATATTTGTAATGCCCAAATTACGTTCAGCAACCAGTACCGAAGGCCGCAACATGGCAGGCGCCCGCGCACTATGGCGTGCCACTGGAGTGAAAGAAAATGATTTTGGTAAGCCCATTATCGCGATTGCCAATTCGTTCACTCAGTTTGTGCCTGGCCATGTGCATTTAAAGAACATGGGGTCATTAGTTGCCGGCGCCATTGAAGAAGCGGGCGGTATTGCCAAAGAGTTCAACACCATTGCCGTAGATGATGGTATCGCTATGGGTCACGGTGGCATGTTGTACAGTCTACCGTCACGTGAGTTAATTGCCGATAGCGTCGAATACATGGTCAATGCCCATTGTGCTGATGCATTAGTGTGTATTTCTAACTGCGATAAAATTACTCCTGGCATGTTAATGGCGGCGTTGCGGTTAAACATCCCGGTAGTCTTTGTGTCGGGCGGTCCAATGGAAGCGGGTAAAACTAAGTTATCTGATCAAATTATTAAGCTTGATTTAGTTGATGCGATGGTAGCGGGAGCCGATACCAATGTCAGCGATGAAGACAGTAAGCAAATTGAGCGCAGTGCATGCCCTACTTGTGGTTCGTGCTCGGGAATGTTTACCGCCAATTCAATGAACTGTTTGACTGAAGCTCTGGGATTGTCGTTACCAGGTAACGGCTCTATGCTGGCAACTCATGAAGATCGTCGTGAATTATTTTTAGAAGCCGGTCGCCGTGTAATGAAGTTGGCTGAGCGTTATTACAAGCATGACGATGAAACAGCATTGCCGCGCAATATAGCCTCATTTAAATCGTTTGAAAATGCCATGGTATTAGACGTTGCTATGGGCGGGTCATCTAATACTGTGTTGCATTTAGTGGCCGCGGCGCAAGAAGCCGAAATTGACTTTACCATGGCGGATATTGACCGCATATCGCGCTTAGTGCCTCATTTATGTAAGGTTGCGCCATCAACGCCTCAATATCATATGGAAGATGTCCACCGTGCTGGTGGGGTGATGGGTATTTTAGGTGAGTTAGACCGCGCGGGTTTATTGCATAACGATGTGCCGCATGTGGCCGCTGATGATGGCGGCGATTTAAAATCAGTGTTAGCCAAGTACGACATTAAACAGACTAGTGACCCTGACATTATTCGCTTTTTTAGTGCTGGCCCGGCAGGTATTCCAACCACTAAAGCATTTAGTCAAAATTGTCGCTGGGACAGTGTCGATGATGATCGCGAACATGGCTGTATTCGTTCGCGTGAGTTTGCGTTTAGTCAAGAAGGTGGCCTAGCCGTATTGTCAGGTAACGTTGCCGTTGATGGTTGTATTGTGAAAACAGCAGGGGTGGATGAGTCTAATTTAACCTTTGTTGGCAATGCCCGTGTGTATGAAAGCCAAGATGATGCAGTAGCCGGCATTTTAGGCGGCGAAGTGATTGAAGGTGATGTGGTGGTGATCCGCTACGAAGGCCCAAAAGGCGGCCCAGGTATGCAGGAAATGCTCTATCCAACAACTTATTTGAAATCGCGTGGTTTAGGCGCTAAATGTGCATTAATCACCGATGGTCGTTTTTCCGGTGGCACCTCAGGTTTATCAATTGGCCATGTATCACCAGAAGCGGCGTCAGGTGGCACTATTGCGTTAATTGAAAATGGCGATCAAATTGCCATCGATATTCCTCAGCGTAGTATTCAACTTAATGTCCGTGATGAAGAGATTACTCGTCGCCGCAATGCTATGGATGCCAAAGGTCCGTTAGGTTGGAAACCGGTTTCTCGCGAGCGTTATGTTTCATTAGCACTTAAAGCCTATGCATTACTGGCGACCAGTGCTGATAAAGGTGCTGTTCGTGATCGTTCTAAGCTGGAGGGGTAATATGTTGGCTTTAGCGTCTCAAACTCAATTAGATTTAGCCCATTATTATTTGCAGAAAATTTTACTGTCGTCTGTTTATGATGTCGCTAAAGTGACGCCACTGTCGAGCATGAATAAATTGTCTGCTCGCTTTGGTTGTCAGGTGTATTTAAAGCGTGAAGATATGCAACCCGTGCATTCGTTTAAGATCCGCGGTGCCTACAATCGTATCGCAGCGTTAACTCAAGATGAATGTGATAAAGGCGTGGTGTGTGCGTCTGCGGGTAACCACGCTCAAGGTGTGGCGATGTCTGCCGCCTGCCGCGGTATTAATGCCGTTATTGTGATGCCAAGTACTACGCCTGATATTAAAATTGATGCAGTGAAACGCTTAGGTGGCAATGTAGTGCTACATGGGCAAGCGTTTGATCAAGCCAATGAGTATGCTAAAAATCTGTCGGCAACAGAAGGGCGTGTTTATATCGCCCCGTTTGATGATGAAGCGGTGATTGCTGGTCAAGGCACCATTGCCCAAGAAATGGTACAACAACAACGGGATATTGAAATCGTGTTTGTGCCTGTTGGCGGTGGTGGATTAATCGCCGGTATTGCGGCCTATTATAAAGCGGTGATGCCACAAGTGAGGATCATTGGGGTTGAACCAGAAGATGCGGCGTGCTTAAAGGCGGCATTAGAAGCCGATGAACCGGTAACATTGGCTCAAGTGGGGTTATTTGCTGATGGCGTTGCGGTTAAACGCATTGGTACTGAGCCATTTCGCTTAGCGCGTGAATACGTTGATGAGGTGGTTACCGTTACTTCCGATGAAATTTGCGCGGCGGTAAAAGATATTTTTGAAGATACTCGTGCAATAGCTGAACCCGCCGGAGCCTTGTCGATTGCGGGGCTTAAAAAATACATGGCGCAACAAGGCGATGCGGTTGATGCACCGAAAAAAGTGGCGGCTATCTTGAGTGGCGCAAACGTCAATTTTCATAGCTTACGTTATGTGTCTGAACGCTGCGAATTAGCTGAGCAAAAAGAAGCGGTGTTAGCGGTGAAAATCCCTGAAAAGCCAGGCAGTTTTTTACGCTTTTGTCAGTTACTCGATAAACGGGTGATGACCGAGTTTAACTATCGCTTTAGTAGCCGTGACATTGCAGTGGTGTTTGCCGGCATTCGTCTTACGGGGGGCCAAGCAGAGCTAAGCGAGATTATCGCTAAACTTGAATTGGAAGGATTTGAAGTTCAAGATTTATCTCAAGATGAAACCGCTAAACTGCATGTGCGTTATATGGTCGGTGGTCATCCACTTGAACCGCTAGAAGAGCGCTTGTTTAGCTTTGAGTTCCCTGAACATCCTGGGGCATTGTTGAAGTTTTTAACCACCTTACAGAGCAAGTGGAATATCAGTTTATTTCATTATCGTAACCATGGCGCAGCCTTTGGCCGAGTGTTAGCCGGCTTTGAAGTACCGGAGAAAGACGGTGTGGCGTTTGCCCAGTTTTTAACAGACTTAGGTTTCGTTTATCAAGAAGAAACCCACAGTCCGGCATATCAGTTATTTTTGAATAGCGCTAAGCGAAGCGGTAATTGATGTTAAAATACCCTCCAGAGGTGATTTAGTGCCTCAATGTGGTATTGTCAGTGCGCCTAAAACGAAAAAATATTCGTGGCTGTGTTCCAAATCGCCAATATACGATGCCGTCGCGGCATCATGTCATTGGGGTTGCTTTATATGTAGGGTAAATTTTTCCATATGCTAGTAATACTAATCGTATTAATGTAATTAGTATTTAGCGTATTCGACCTCATTTTAAGGAGACATTGATGTTACCCGTGCCAACAATTCCAGCTTTTATGCCACCGTGCCGAATTCTAATGGGCCCAGGCCCATCTGATGTGTATCCCGAAGTGCTTGCGGCCCAATCACGACCGACTATCGGTCACCTTGACCCACTTTTTGTCGGCATGATGGATGAATTAAAAAGCTTAATTCAATATGCTTTTCAAACCAAAAACGAAATGACCTTAGCGGTATCGGCGCCAGGCAGTGCGGGTATGGAAACTTGCTTTGTTAACTTAGTTGAGCCTGGCGAAAAGGTGATTGTGTGCCGCAATGGGGTGTTTGGTGAACGTATGCGCCAAAACGTTGAGCGCGTTGGCGGTATAGCCGTTGTGGTCGACAATGAATGGGGTGAACCAGTATGCCCAGATAAAGTTGAAACCGCACTTGTGGCGCATCCCGATGCCAAATTTTTAGCCTTTGTGCATGCTGAAACATCAACCGGGGCATTATCGGATGCCAAAACCTTGTGTACCTTGGCGCAATTGCATGACTGTATCAGCATTGTCGATGCGGTGACGTCACTTGGTGGTGTTGAATTGCTAGTGGATGAGTGGGGCATTGATGCGATTTATTCTGGCAGCCAAAAATGCTTATCTTGTGTACCCGGTTTATCACCAGTGTCATTTTCTCCTAAAGCGGTGGCGAAACTAAAAGCCCGTACTACCCAAGTGCAAAGTTGGTTCTTAGATCAAACTTTAGTCATGGGTTATTGGGGTAATAGTGCTGGCGCTAAGCGCAGTTATCATCACACCGCTCCAGTGAATGCCTTATACGCGCTCCACGAGTCTTTACGTTTGCTTGCCAATGAAGGGCTTGAAAATGCGTGGGCAAGACACCGTAAAATGCACCTATTATTACGTGATGGACTAACCCAACTTGGTTTTAAATTTGTGGTTGAAGAGTCGTCACGTTTACCTCAACTCAATACTGTATATATTCCAGAGGGTGTTGATGACGCTGCAGTGCGTAAGCATTTATTGGAAGAATATAATTTAGAAATTGGCGCAGGTTTAGGGGCATTAGCGGGTAAAGCATGGCGTATCGGCTTAATGGGCTTTAGTGCTCGTCGTGAAAACGTCGCCCTTTGCTTACGTGCATTAGAAGAGTCGCTAAAATAAAACATCAGTTTTGCGTAATCATAAAAATGACGCTTTATAGCGTCATTTTTTATGCCTGTTAGAAATTAGTCGTTAGTCAGCTAACTTTTTTTCTAACTCATTCACTTGTGCTTGTAATGCTTCAAGCTTTTCACGGGTTTTAAGTAACACGTGCTGCTGCACTTCAAACTCTTCACGGGAAACAACATCCAATTTCATCAGTTGGTTTTGAAGTATTTGTTTACTGCGTTCTTCAAATTCCCCAGCAAATTGCTTTACGCCGTTAGGTAGATTGTCACTAAGCTGTTTAGCGAGCTCTTCTATTTTCTTTGGATTAATCATAATTATTCCCTACTGATATATTGATTCAATTGTAACCGAGGTCGGCGATTTTCCAAAACCTAACTGTGATTTTCGTTAACCGTCGCGAGGTGATTCTGCTATGATCCGTCTTCGTTTAAGGTTAAGTAAGGTGTAATGATTAATGAAACTCAATCCAGGGCAAAATGAAGCCGTACATTATGTATCGGGTCCATGCTTAGTGCTCGCGGGCGCGGGGAGTGGTAAAACACGGGTGATCATTAATAAAATTGCTTACTTAGTCGAAAAATGTGGCTATAAAGCCCGCAATATTGCCGCCGTCACCTTTACCAATAAAGCCGCTCGTGAAATGAAAGAGCGTGTGGCTCAGTCTATGGGTCGAAAAGATGCCCGTGGATTATGGATCTCAACCTTTCACACCTTAGGACTCGAAATTATTAAGCGCGAGCATAAAGTGCTTGGGCTTAAGGCCGGTTTTTCTTTGTTTGATGACCAAGATACCTTCGCCTTATTAAAAGAACTGACTGAAGATGAATTAGATGAAGATAAAGACCTAATCAAATCTTTGGCATCAGCGATATCAAATTGGAAGGGGGGATTAGTGATCCCTCAGCAAGCGAAAAATATGGCAAAAGATGAGCAAAGCCAGTTATTTGCCATGTTGTACCAACGGTATGCTCAGCATATGAAATCTTATAATGCGCTCGATTTTGATGATCTGATCTTAATTCCAACGTTATTGTTGCGTATGAATGAAGAAGTGCGCACTCGTTGGCAGACTAAAATTCAATATTTGCTGGTGGATGAATATCAAGATACCAATACCAGCCAATATGAATTAGTGAAACTCTTGGTGGGTGAACGCTCACGTTTTACTGTGGTGGGCGATGATGATCAGTCTATTTATTCTTGGCGCGGCGCGAAACCACAAAATTTAGTGTTGTTAGGGACCGACTATCCAAGGCTTAAACTGATTAAATTAGAGCAAAACTATCGTTCCAGCCAACGTATTTTACGTGCCGCCAATATTTTGATTGCCAATAACCCTCATGTGTACGACAAGGCGTTATTTAGTGAGTTAGCTTATGGTGAACCGATAAGAATATTAATTGCCGCTAACGAAGAACAAGAAGCTGAACGAGTGGTGGCGGAGATTATTCGGCATAAGTTTGTTGGGCGGACCAAGTTTGGTGATTACGCCATTTTATACCGAGGTAATCATCAGTCTCGTTTACTTGAACGGGCACTCATTACCAACCGTATTCCTTATAAGATTAGTGGTGGTAAATCCTTTTTTTCTCGTGCAGAAATTAAAGATATTATGGGGTATTTGCGTTTAGTGGTGAACCCTGATGATGATAATGCCTTTTTGCGGGTGGTTAACTTACCCAAGCGTGGTATCGGTCCTGCGACACTGGAGCGTTTAGGTCATTTTGCCAATCAAAAACATATCTCGTTATTTGAAGCGATTTTTGATGTTGAGCTCAACCATCATCTAGCGCCTGCGGCGGTTAACTCTTTGTATCAGTTTGGAACGTTTATTGTTGATACTGGAGAGGTTGCAACACGTGGCGAGCCTGTTGAGGCGATTAAACAATTGATCCGTAAAATAAATTACGAAGATTACCTATACGAGACCAGTACCAGTGCCAAAGCGGCTGAAATGCGCATGAAGAACATTTCTGAATTGTATCGTTGGGTTACCGAAATGCTCGAAGGTGATGAGTTAGATGAACCGATGACGTTGCCCGAAGTGGTCACTCGATTAACGCTGCGCGATATGATGGAACGTAACAGTGAGGATGAAGGTGGCGATCAAGTTCAGTTAATGACCTTACATGCCTCTAAAGGACTGGAATATCCTTTTGTATTTATGGTGGGAGTTGAAGAAAGGATCTTGCCACATCAATCGAGTATTGATGAGGAAAATGTCGATGAAGAACGTCGACTGGCTTATGTGGGGATAACCCGTGCACAACGTGAATTATGGTTTGTGATATGCCGTGAGCGACGTCAATTTGGTGAAACGATTCGTTGCGAACCCAGTCGTTTTTTACTTGAGTTACCGCAAGATGACCTCATTTGGGAAAACCGCAAACCGGTGCAAACTGAACAACAACGGGTGGAAACCGGCAAAAGTCATATTGCCAATTTACGCGACATGTTTAAAAAAGAGTCATGAACCCGTTTGGCTTATTGATCATGCACAAGATATATAGGGCTTTTTTTCACAAAATAACTTACTTAATGCACGACCTTGTCCGCGGACATAACCCAAGGCTAAAAATTGTCTAACCTGTTGCTGGGTGTCTACGGTAGTAGCATACATATCAAACTGAAGGGTTGCAGCGGTGAGTTGGTAAGCCCTGACTAACTGTAATTGTTTATCATTAAGTAAGTGTTTACTAATGTCTTCATCCAATTTCAATGCTTGAATGGGTAAAAAGCTGAGACAACTTAGAGAGCTGTAACCTGTACCATAGCCATCAATGCCAATTAGCACGCCTAACTGTGAGATGATCTCAAAACCGTTAATATGATTTTCAGTGTCTTGAACTAAGGCTTTTTCGTTGAAAAACAACATTAACTTACTTAAATCGATATTGCTGTTTTTGATAGTGTTTTTAAGGTTGCGTAATACAAATTTATTTTTAATGTGTTGGCTGCAAATCGATAAATGAAAATGAACATCGGCACCATATTGTTGTTTGAGCGACTGAAACTGATCGTTTAAATGGGCAAACATATAACCATCTAAATTAAGCGTTAGTTGATATTGTACCGCTAAGTGTTTCATTTTTACGTGTTCAATGATGCCCTGTTCTGGGTGATGCCACTCAACTTGTGGTTCGATAGCAATAATTTCACCTGTGGTAAAGTCGACCACTTCAACGTAGCGTATCTGAAACTCTTGCTGGTCGAGAGCCTTCTTAAAATCAATTTCTAATGCATGTTGTTGCTGAGATTGAGCGCTGAGCTTGTCATCAAAAATGACGAAACAGCCTTTGCCATTGGCTTTAGCTTGATACATAGCGGCGTCAGCATCACGCAGCAGCGATTCACTGGTAACCAATTTATTACGCCCGCTAAATGCAACCCCGATACTGGCACCAGAAATAAATTCTTGTTTGGCTAGCTGATAGGGCATTGATAATGTCTGTAAAATACGCTCGCAGACTTCGACAGCGTCTTCAGTAGCATTAATTGAGTCAAGCAAGATGACAAATTCATCTCCCCCCATTCGTGCCAGAGTATCGTTGTCGCGAATACATGACTTTATGCGTTGCGCAGTTTCAATTAAAAATCGATCGCCTTCTAAGTGACCAAAAGAATCATTGATCACTTTAAATCTATCAAGATCGATAAATAACAATGCAAACTGATCTAAGCCATGACGGCGCAAGTGTTTTAATGCTTGTGACAATCGCTCCATTAAATAGCTGCGATTAGGTAAACCCGTCAGCCCATCATGTTGCGCGTCGTGCAGCAGTTGATCTTCAATTTTGCGGCGCTGATTTATCTCTTGTTGAAGATTATTGTTGAGTTCAGCGAGTGCTTGAGTGCGTTTAACCACTTTATCCTCTAACTGCTCATGGCTATTTTTCAGCGACTCAGTCGCCAATTTACGCTCAATAGCATTGGCCATGTGTTGGGAAACAAATGTCAGTAGCTCTAAATCTTTCAATTGATAAATATGGTCGTCATCTAAGCTATAAATGGTTAACGCGCCCGCGATATCACCATTAATGATCAATGGAATACCTATCCATTGATGCATTCTATTGGTTTTGTTTAATTCTGGTGATTTTGCATAGATTTCACCTCTATCGACCATTTGGGCAATATCTTTGGCGGATAACAACTGAGGTAACTTATGATCAAGAATGTACTCGGTCAATCCATCCTGCATTGGGCGAGATGCGGGATATTCGGCTGCCATTTGTGACACGTAAAACGGGAACGACAACGTATTATTATCGTTAATCAGTGAGATAAAGCAATTATGTGCAGGGATTAACTGGCTAATAATATTATGAAGACGAGGGTAAAAATCTTGTTGCAGCACATTTGATGCAGACAGGTCGGCTATTTCAAATAGCGTTCGTTGAAGTTTTTCTGCTTTTACCCTTTCTTTAACTTCGATTTTAACCTTTTCATAAGCTTGGCTGAGTTCCTTGGTCCGTTCAACAATGGCTTGTTCAAGTTGTTGATGATGTTGAAGTCGCTCCATGACGCCGGAAATATGGTGACATATAAAACCCATTAGTTCTAATTCAAGTTCACCATAGGTATTGGCTTCGTTATAACTTTGTACTACGAGTACGCCACTGACAACATCTTGGTTTTTGATGGGTACGCCGAGCCATTGATGGCACGGCGATCCAAGGCTTTTAATGTCGCCACTGGCGATTAATTGATTAAACTTATTATCGTCACATAATAAAGGTTCACCATTACGAAGCACATAACCCGTTAGGCCACTATTAAGCAACGCTGATATTTCTTGGTCTGGATAGAGCTCTGTGGGGTGAGAATCTTGTTGGTCGGCAAAAAAAGGTAAACTGGTCAATCCCGTTTTGGGATCTTGCGATGCAATAAAAAAGTTTTCTGCAGGAATAAGTTGTTGTAAATTTAAATGCACCCGTTGGTAAAAATCATCAAGTGATGCTACTTGCGTCGCAATATTGGAAATACCAAGGAGGGCATTTTGGATAATTTCGGAACGTTTATATTTTTTAGCCAGACCTCTCAAGCGAGCAATCCTTTTTTGTAGGTGCTCAACACTTGAGGATGTTTTTGTGTGACTTATATCCGTATCCATATTCCTTGCTCTATCCTATTAAAATATTTGGAAAAATATTGTTGAACAGTCATTATTATTACCATAAATTCAATTGTTATCCAAGCGAAATAAATGTGAGCACAATGTTAATAACTATCGCAAATGAGTAAATAGTCACCCAAAATGAGTCAAAAGTTAATCAGTCAGTTAAAAAATGCAAATCAGGGCTAGACGCGGCGGTGTTTTATCCATATTATATGCCTCGCTAACCAAGGCGAGCGCCCATAGCTCAGCTGGATAGAGCGTACCCCTCCGGAGGGTAAGGCCGAAGGTTCGAATCCTTCTGGGCGCACCATTCGGCATGTAGTGGTTCTTTCGTATTGGTTAGTAGAATTGATATCAGTGGTGATTGTAGCTCAGTTGGTAGAGTCCCGGATTGTGATTCCGGTTGTCGTGGGTTCGAGCCCCATCAGTCA